>JAGQWW010000537.1 GCA_020436955.1 Saprospiraceae bacterium
CCAAAAGCTAACAGCCAAAAGCCCTTTAACAGTTGCCGCCCCCTGGAGGGGGTTGGAGGGTGATGGAGTACATGAGAGAAGATGGAGGATTGAAGATGGAGGATGAAAGATATTTTCGATTAACAATCCGCACCCCGCATACCGCACCCCGCTAACCTCATCCCGCTAACCTCATCCCGCTAACCTCATCCCCCCAAAATTCATGGCCTGATTTTTATCCCTTATTTTTTTTAAGATTTTGTAAAGGAATAATTTTGCAAGTGGTATCGTTATGTTTTTGTGAAGCGAAATGTTAATATTTGTTCTTCACCCAATATGATTCTACTTTTAAACAACACATACATGCGAACTGCCTATTTATTGTTTTTTCTATTTGCGGGCATTTTTGTTTTTCCAACCACTACTTCAGCTCAGACCATCAACTTTGATGAGACCTGGAAAGAGTTTTTGGAAAACAACAAAATTGCCAATATGAGTGCTTTGGCAAGACCGGACAAAAATTACAATCCTTCCGATTATGCCAAATATCTGTTGATGAATACCAACAATAGCTTCTGTCAAAGTGATATTGAAGACGCGGAAGAGATGATGGGTGAGATCATGGATATGAAAGATAATGTCTATGATACCATCGCGGGGTATAAATTGAAGCGAAATGAGCTCGACTCCAGGATCAAAGCCTACTACGAAATTGACAAGGTCTGGCAACGATTTCTTAAAACCAAAGATGTACATCCTGACGAGTTAGAAGATATCCTCCCTCCCAGAACCATTTGCGAAAAGCAAACCCTGGTAAAATATTCCTACATGACCGCACATTATTATTTGTGTGAAGGAGATATTGAAAAAGCAGAGGAAGTATTTCAGGGCCGTACCATGAAGTTGGTTAATAAAACTTCGTTGAGAACAAGAGATGTAAAAGGTCTGGACGAAGAAGTCGATAGAATGTCCCGATTTTTCAAGGGACTTCCCAAGCTAAATGAAGCATGGGAAACTTATATGAATACGGGCGAGTCCCCAGGATTTGATCTGGAACTTCCTGTTTTCACCTGCTACCCTACTCCCAACATGAAAGAATACATCTTAAAAGGTGTATTTGATGTATGTGGTGAAGGAAAATCTTCCATGAAAAAAATCAAGGATCTTCAGGCCAAAAGTGGTGCTGCCCTGGATTGGGAAGTAAGAAAAAAGTTGAAAGACCTGGAATCAGCTGTTGCTGCAAAAGACGATGAGGTCCGTTCTCTCAATAAATCCTGGAAGGACTTTGTAGAAACCAGCCAGGTGAGCATGGGTAAATATGGCTACGATTATTGTGACCAGGAAGCCCTTATCCGTGCCTACATCATGGATGGATTTGCTTTCGTTTGTGAATTGTCTGATGAAATGTTGGACAAGATTGACAAACTGCAAAGCACCAATTTTACGCCTTTGGAAGAGTCAACTCTGGAGAAGATTGACGAATTGGAGGAGTTAAAAGAACAGTATAATTCAAACGGTGTGAAAATCGAAACCATTTGGAACACGTTTGTAGCTGAGGGCGATATTTTATACGATAATTACGAGTCTACAGACTTCTATTGTGACAATATCCAGCAAGTAAAAGACTGGCTCATGAAAGGCCTGGCTGCAAATTGTGAAACCAGCATCCCCTATCTGGAAAGAATCGAAGAATTCCAGGCAACTTTCGAATTTTCATTTTCAGAAGAAGTAGAGTGTCGCGTTCAAAAATTGCGTCGAAAGGTATGGGATTGTCGATTCGAAGTCTTGCAAAACCTGGCTCGTGTCGAAGCAGAAGGAGATGCTTACGAACAGCGTTTACAAGAATTGATGGAAGAATATAACCTGGGTGAAAAGCCTGAGTTATGTGGTGGTGTGGATTAGTATTTTAAAAATTAGCTTTCAAAAGCGAACCTAAAGGCTTTATCACTTTTTGAAAAGAGCTTTAAAAATAGCCGGAATAGCTGTCCTCCTGATAATACTTTTCAGAGGGCCATTATTCCGGCTTTTTGTTAGTTATAAAGAAGTTGAGACCCGGACTACTTACAAACTTTCAGAGCCATCCTTACAAAGGATTATAGATGAAACTTGCGTCGGAAAAACCATCAATGAAAACACCATCGTACCATTATCTTTATCCATCACCACCAA
>JAGQWW010000538.1 GCA_020436955.1 Saprospiraceae bacterium
GGATGCCATCAAACACGTGAAACATACCAATGGCGTAGAAATAGACCCTGACCAGATTCCATTGGATGATCCCAAGTCCTACGAGCTTTTCCAAAAGGGAGAAACCGTTGGGATTTTCCAATACGAGAGTTCTGGAATGCAAAAATATATGAAGGAGCTCAAGCCTACCCGCTTTGAGGACCTTATTGCCATGAATGCCTTGTATCGTCCTGGCCCATTGGCTTACATCCCAAGCTTTATTAATCGTAAACATGGCAGGGAACCTATTACCTACGATCTTCCGGCCATGGAGGAATACCTAAAGGAAACCTATGGTATTACCGTGTATCAGGAGCAGGTAATGTTGCTTTCGCAAAAATTAGCAGGCTTTACAAAGGGTGAAGCGGATAAATTGCGTAAAGCAATGGGTAAAAAGATCATCAAACTACTGGAAGAGATGCACCCGAAATTCATTGCAGGTGGTGAAAAGAATGGGCATCCAAAAGATGTGCTGGAAAAAATCTGGAAAGACTGGGAAGCTTTCGCATCCTATGCCTTCAACAAGTCACACTCGACCTGTTATGCCTACGTTGCCTTCCAGACGGCTTATCTAAAAGCCAATTATCCGGCGGAATTTATGGCATCAGTGCTAACGCATAATAAAAATGATATCACCAAAATCAGCTTCTTCCTTAGAGAATGTAAGCGGATGGGAATTGCCGTACTCAGCCCGGATGTTAACGAATCCTACTCTGACTTTACCGTAAACAAACAGGGACAAATTCGCTTTGGATTGTCTGCGTTGAAAGGATTGGGAGAAGGACCGGTAGGTGAAATTTTAAAAGAAAGAGAAGAAAACGGACCATTTGAAAGTGTATTCGATTTTGTAAGAAGACTGGACTCTCGTGCTGCTAATAAAAAGGTAATGGAGAGTTTAGTATTGGGAGGTGGCTTTGACCGTTACGAAGAAAACCATCGTGCCCAATACTTTGCGCCTTCAGACAAATACGACACTTTTATCGAACATCTGTTGAAATACGGAACAGGCTTCCAGGAAAGAGCCAATTCCAACACCTTGAGTTTGTTTGGTGAAATAGACGAGGTCCAGATGCCGGAACCTACCTTCCCTGAATGCAACGAGTGGAGTCTGATTGAAAAGTTGGAAAGAGAAAAAGAGGTAACCGGAATCTACATCAGCGGCCACCCGCTTGATGATTACAAAATTGAAGTAGAAAACTTCACTACCTGTACACTGGAGGATATTGAAAATCAAAAAGGAAAAACGGTAAAAATTGCCGGTATTGTTACCAGGGCCAATCACCGTATTTCGCAAAAGGGTACAGGCTGGGGTATTTTCAACCTACAAGACTACAATGGTGGTCTTGAGTTCCCAATGTTTGGTGATGATTACCAACGTTTCAAAGGCTTTTTTGAAGCCGGCCAGTGTTTGTACATCACCGGCATTTACGAACCCAAATGGGGCTCTTCAGACGAATATCAATTTAAAGTGAAGGAAGTAAGCTTGTTAGCTTCGGTAGGCGAAAATGTGGCTAAATCAGTCACCCTTAAAGTAGCCGTAGAAGCCATCACTCCTGAGCTGATTGACAACATTGATGAGATCTGCAAGAAATACAAAGGCAAACACCAACTCAAATGGTTATTGCTGGACCATACCAACCGCAACAGCCTTACGATGACCTCCCGCAAAAGGAAAATACGCGTAGATAACGAACTGATAGATGAATTGAATGCGCTAGGCGTGGAGTGTAGGGTGAATTGACGCAGCACGGTAACCGGTAGCCGGTAGCCGAAAAAATCCGGCTACCGGCTACCGTATTCCGGCTACCCTATTCACTTATCCCCCTGCGCGTCTACACTTGAAATAGCTGCTAGGTTGATAATATTGGTTACTTCCGAACCTCTTGGCAACAAATTCACTGACTTGGCTAATCCGAAAATGACCGGACCGATGTAATTGGCGTTGGTCATATGGCGTACCAGTCTGAAGGTAATGTTACCTGCATCCAGGTTAGGGAATATCAATAGGTTTGGACGTTTTTTCAAATCTGCAAACGGGAAGTTTTCAGCCAGCATTTCTTCATCAAAAGCTACGTCAGCTTGTACCGGACCGTCAATTTGCAATCCCGGACGT
>JAGQWW010000053.1 GCA_020436955.1 Saprospiraceae bacterium
TCGGCACCTGGAAGAAAATCCACGGTGGCATGCGTAGCCTTAGTTATCAGGAAATGGCCGATGAAATGGTCAGCTACGTCAAAGAGATGGGCTTCACCCATGTGGAGTTCCTGCCGGTGATGGAGCACCCCTACTTCCCTTCCTGGGGTTATCAGATCACCGGTTACTTTGCGCCCACCAGCCGATTCGGAACGCCGCAGGATTTCATGTACCTGATGGATGCCTTCCACCAAGCCGGTATTGGCGTATTGCTCGATTGGGTGCCTTCCCACTTCCCGGCCGACGCCCACGGCCTGGCCGATTTTGACGGCACCCATCTCTACGACCACGCCGACCCGCGCAAAGGGTTCCACCCCGACTGGAAGAGCTGCATTTTTAACTATGGCCGCCACGAAGTGCGTTCCTTCCTCATTTCCAACGCACTTTTCTGGATGGATAAATACCACGCCGATGGCTTGCGGGTCGACGCCGTAGCCTCGATGCTTTACCTCGATTACAGCCGCGAAGCCGGGCAATGGATTCCCAATGAATATGGCGGCAACGAGAACATGGAGGCCATTTCGCTGCTCAAGGAATTCAATGAAGCTGTTTACGCCGCCTTCCCCGATGCGATGACCATCGCGGAAGAATCGACTGCCTGGACGGGCGTTTCCCGGCCCACTTATACCGGCGGCCTTGGCTTCGGCCAAAAGTGGATGATGGGTTGGATGCACGATACACTCAAATATTTTAAAGAAGACCCCATCAATCGTAAATACCATCACGGTTCCATTACCTTCTCGGGAATTTATGCTTTTGATGAAAATTTCATGTTGCCTTTGTCTCATGATGAAGTGGTACACATGAAGGCTCCCTTGATTTACAAGATGCCCGGAGACGAGTGGCAAAAATTTGCCAACCTGCGTCTGTTATACGGATATATGTATACCCATCCAGGCACTAAGTTGTTGTTTATGGGCGGAGAGTTCGCTCAGACCAGCGAATGGAGCGAAACCATGGGCCTTGATTGGCATTTGTTGGAACACGATAACCATAAGGACATTCAAAGATTGGTGCAGGATCTGAATCAATTGTATAAAAAGGAACCTGCATTGCATGAGATGCAGTTCCAACCGGAAGGTTTTGAGTGGATAGACCTACAGGATTATGAAAATAGTGTACTGGTATACATGCGGAAAGGGGAAAAAGGTCATAAACCGCTGGTAGTGGTTTGCAATTTTACTCCGGTTATCCGAGAAAATTATACCATTGGACTGCCCTTTGGAGGCAAATGGGTGGAAATAATGAACACAGATGCAGCAATTTATGGCGGTTCAGATGTAAGAAACGATGCTATAAAGGTCGTTCGGAAGAAATATCATGAACAGACGCATGCATGTGAACTTTCACTGCCTCCTTTGGGTATGATAGTCCTTAAGCCTGAAAAGGTGCCTGCCAATTGGCCTCCAAAACCTAAAAAGACGGTAGCCCAAAAAGCAGAAGAAGGGGCTGCTCCCAAGACAACCAAAAAGGAAAACTCAAAGAAAGATTGATTTAAATAGGCCAGGTGAGGTGTTTGTAAATGGCTTCCCAGGATTGGGTCTGCAGCATAATGGTAGTATCTAAATCCAAGGGGCTCACCTGTATCTCATTGGCTCCCAGCGCAGGTTCCTGGTCCAGCCATATACCTTTTGCTCCCAATCGTTTGGCCAGTTCCATATCTGTTAGTCTGTCTCCAATTACATAAGATTTGGACAAGTCATAGTTGCCTTCAATATATTCAGTAAGCATACCGGTGCCGGGCTTCCTGGTAGGTAGATTATCTTCAGGATAGGAGCGGTCGATATGTATATTGTAAAAATGAATACCCTCGTTGGCAAGGATTTTCAAGATAAGGTCCTGTACTTTTTGGAATTTTTCTTCCGGAAATTTGGGGGTACCCAGTCCGTCCTGGTTGGTGACCATGACCAATTTAAAATCGGTCTCTTCTACTATCTTTCTAAGAAAGTAAATGACGTTTTTGTAGAATTCCAGTTTGGAGAAATCATCCAAAATGTAATCGTGCGGTTCGTAAACCAGCGTGCCGTCTCGGTCCAGAAATAACAATTTGTTCATATGCAATTTCAAAAGTAGGAGCAGAAAATTAAGAAATTAGGCGGGCGAAATGAAGTTTAAGTTAATTTTCAAAAAACCTTTTTCAAAAATGGTCCTTGTATTACCAATTGAAGTGTTGAAATTTAACTTGACTTCCGATGAAAATCATCTTTTTAAAAAGTAATTGCCTTTAACTTTCGAAATTAAAGCCCCAGCCTATGGTTACGATTCCAATTCGGCCGATGATTGAAAAGATTGAGTCTATTCGTAAGGAGATGATTGCCGAAGAATGGGCTTATGCTGATAAATTAGGTGGCCTGCAGGAACATTATCGGGAGAGTGCCCGCAACCTGTTGCATTATCTGATACTGCGTAAATACGATTTACGTGCCCTGCAGGAAGACCTTTCGTCCTTAGGGATTTCTTCTATTGGCCATTCAGAGCGGTATACCCTCAATAACGTTACCAATATCCTTCACTTATTGTATCTATTGGAAGGAAAGCGCCAGGAAGATTTAGAGTCCAGTGGTGTGCGCTTTTCTTTAAATTATCCGAAGAGTAAATCGAGGTTAAATGAAAATACGCTAGCGCTTTTTGGCCCGGCAAAAGTGAAGGGGCATACAAGAATCATGGTTACCCTGCCATCAGAAGCTGCGGAGGATTATAAGTTTGTAAGGTCTCTTTTAAAAAAAGGAGTGGAACTGCTCCGTATCAATTGCAGTCATGACCATCCGGCAGCATGGGGGCAGATGATTGCCAATATCAGGAAAGCAGAACAAGAATTAGGGGTGAAAGGATTGGTTTATATGGATCTTGCAGGACCAAAATTGCGTACCGGATTGATAAAACCGGAAAAGTCATCAGATAAAAAGAAGAAGAAAAAATCAAAGGGTCCATTTATCCAACTTTTTAAAGGTGACCTGATAGAGGTTCATAGAGAAGAGATATTAGGAAAACAAGGAAAAAACGGTAAGCCTTCCCGCATTTCCACCACCTTACCTGAAGTCTTTAAAGACATTGTACCCGGTCAAAGCATTTGGTTTGATGATGGGAAAATTGGTGGAATCATCAAGGAAGCATCACCCGACAAGTTATTGGTTGAGATTAACCATGCCGCTATCGATGGCAGTAAGTTGAGAGGTGACAAAGGGATAAACCTTCCCGACACGGACATCCATTTACCATCCTTGACGGATTACGATTTAGAGACCCTGCCTTTTGTTGCCAAACATGCAGATTTGGTGGGTTATTCTTTTGTAAGAAAGCCGGGAGATGTAAAAGAACTTCAAAAGCGCCTGCAAAAACTAGGCAGGGAAGATGTAGGTGTTATTCTAAAAATAGAAACCAGAGAAGCATTTGATAATCTGCCTTTATTGATCTTCCAGGCTATGAAAAGTGAAAAGATGGGTATTATGATTGCCCGAGGAGACCTGGCTGTGGAGGTGGGCTGGTCGAGGATTGCCGAAGTACAGGAGCAAATCATGTGGATTTGTGAAGCAGCTCATATGCCGTATATCTGGGCAACCCAAATATTGGAAACATTGGCGAAAAAAGGCGTAGCGACAAGAGCAGAGATAACAGATGCCGCTTATGCTGCCAGAGCTGAATGTGCCATGCTAAACAAAGGTCCGTACATTCTGGATGCAGTCGACACCCTTCGAAATATTGATGAAAGGATGGTAGCCCATCATCAAAAAAAGATGGGAGCCTTGCGTCCATTGCACGTTGCCAAGCGATTTTTTAAAGCAAAAAAGGTGGTAAAATAACTACCAGGATCCGGCAGCTAACTGTTCTTGCACTTCTTTAGCCTGGTTGAAGTGCCGCTGTTCGTGTGCTACTATGATTTCAAATGCTTTAGCAAGCGTGTAGGTAATATTTGCATTGGCCGGAGAAGTGATAAGTGTGTTTTGCTGTAAAAGGGGAGCTGCATTTGTCATCAGGGTTTTCAACTTTTCCTGGTGTTGGACAAATTGCTGTACAATGTCTGCAGGTACATCGCTTGATGCCGGTTGCCAAATTGGAAAGGTTTTAATTTTTTTGTCTCTAACTGGGCCGGAGGATTTTAAAATCATATTGCCCAGCATATTGTAAACGAAGGGCCATTTTCCCCAAAAAGGAACTTTTACTTCCCCTTGGTGGGCCTTTTTCAAAACAGGCACATACGATTCGTTGATGATAATTAGGTGATGGATATTTTGACCGATGCTCCAGGTGTCAGGTGAAGGTTTTGCGTTAAGCATATCTTTATCGAGGCTACCAAAAGCTTGTTGGAAGGACTGTGTGTTTTGGTCAATCTGGGAGCGTAGGTTTTGAATAAAAGCGTCCATTATGGGGGTGTTCAGGTGAAATAATGGACCAAGGTAAATATCCGGCTACTAAAATCAATAGGTTTAGTAGCCGGATATGGATCAATTTCGATAGAGGGTAGCTTTCTCCATATAGAATCCTCGATCCGTTCGGATTTTTAAGTAATAGATGCCATCTGCCAGGCTCTGGGGAAAGGTTATTTCAAACCTGTTATCCATTAATTTATCGATGGAAAATAGTTGGATATTTTGACCCAATTGATTGCTTATCAACAGCTCGATTGCTCCCGGGTCACTGCCCGGTATTTGAAATAGTAACTTACCACTAGTAGGGTTGGGAAAAACTTTTAATCCCGGCAACAAAAGGTTGTTTTTTACACTACTTCGATCAACATGAATGGTATAGGTCACCAGGCTATCGCAGCCAAATTGATTGGTATACAATTGCTGATAGCTTGTGTCTTGCTGCAAGGTAATACCCTGAAAAACATCGCCGGGTGATACGGTGGTGTCGATGGAAGTGAAATCCGGATTCCTGACCTTTAAATCCAACACAATAAAACTATCACAACCATTGGGCAGGGACCAGCCCCAAAATACCTGGGTGTCATCTGTGTAAGTATTGCCACGGAATTCAAAAGACTCCCCGTAGCAGATTTCTACTTTTACTGAGTCGCCAATAAAAGGGCAGGTATGGAAAGTGAGGGGAGGGCAGGTGTTATTTTGGTTGTCTTCAATATACGGGAATATGGATAGGTTGATATCGGTATCGAAAGGGAGGAAGTTATTGTGAGTGAATTGAGTCTGATATCCTATATCCCTGGTAGTTACTAGGTTGTCAAGCGAATTATCTTTTCCCAATTGTATGTTGAAACCCTCAACACATGGTTTAACAGGTAACCAACTAAATGTTTGATTGACAGAAATCAAGTGTGAGGTATCTTCCGGCGCAATTATTTCGTTGACACATAATAGGGACTTTGGCTTATAGTGAAGCAAATATCCATTATCAAGTTTAAACCAAACATTTGATTTGTTATCTGAAAATGGCCCCTTGGAACGTACACGATTAGGCAATATAATTTCCTTCCATGTTCGGCCTAAATCTTCCGAAACTAGAATGGATTGGTCGTTATAAAGAATTACCTCCTGGTTTGAGAGAGTTGTAACAAATTTGTTATTAAACACATTAATGTTAGGAACAATTTCCCAATTATCACCTCCATCTGTGGTGGAAAACAAAGTACTTGAAACAATCAAAAATCCAGTATCCTTATTAAAAAAAGAAACACCTAAAATGTCATTTAGATAGGGGAATTGCCTTTCCCAATTTTGTCCGCCATCACTCGTCAACTGGAGACTGCCACTTTTACCATAAATAAATCCTAAACTTTCATCAAAAAACCACAAACCAGTAAGGTCTTTTGATTCATCTGTTTGGATTTCACTCCAGGAATCACCACTATCTATAGTTTTCAAAATGATTCCTGCATTACAAACGATGTAACCAACTTGTGGAGTGACAAACTCAATATTATTAGCATTTGAAGAAGTGGTTAACTGAGAGAATTCCCAGGAATGGCCTCCATCAAATGTTTTTCCAAGTTGATTATCCTGAAATAAGATCCAACCGATGGTTGGTGAAATGAAATTTATTTTGATGATATCTTTATCGGGAAAACTGTTTATCTGCGTCCAAGTCTTCCCTCCATTATGAGTAAAGTGTAAATCTTCAAAGCCTCTGGTAGTGGCCCAGCCTAAGGTGTCATGAAGGAAAGTAAGACTATATAAGCTCCCTAAGCCCGGAGTAATATAAGCATCAAAATAATTTTGATTAGAAGGGTCCAGGATAACCATTAGGTCTTGCTTTATGGAATCACATCCAATTTCAGAATGAATTGTGGTGTTAATTCCTTGTGAGGTATTAAAAGTGTCCTGGCCAACCCTTATACTTTCTCCTTCACAGATGTTGAAAATATTAAAGCCATATTGTGGACTTATTTCTCTAACTGTAAGTAAGAAAAGCGAATCACAGCCGCTGGGATTTTCTATAGTTATATCATGGGTTCCTCTATAATATAATACCCCTCTAAAATAAACACCTCCAGTTTGACAATAAGATAAATCCAACGGAATTTCAATGGTGCAATCCGTGTTGATTAAATGTTTTTCCAAGCAATAAATGGTATCATGTAAGCTTACCACACCAATCTTGAAATATAAATCTGCCTGGTCATTAAGGGAATGGAAATTCCCAAATTCATTTGTTATTCCAATTATTGAATCCTTTATCAGATTATATTGATCCTGATAATTTCCAATACTTATGATGGAATTTTGATAACAAGTTTCAGGATTGTCCCATTTGAGCGGCTGGTCCGGATTTAAAATTGAGTCCTGTAAGTAATTTTGAAGTTCAAGATTACATATAGGTGGGTCCAAATTGACCTTTCCAAGGTATCCGCGCCATCCGGGAATCAAAATATCTCCAAATGGGCTTTCAATTAAGTTGGAAATTACATAATCCGCTTCTTCCGGGTAAGGAATTAATATGGGAGTGGTATGGTTTCCGGGTGCATATAGCAAGTTCCTGCCTCCATTTCCAACAAAAAATAAGGAATTTTGTACCAGAAGGATGGAGTTCCAGTTAAAACTATTCTCATACTTTATCACATGAGATGAATCTCTGGTGTATCGATTGTATTCAAAAAAACCACGATAGTTATAGCTTACAAGTAAGGTAGTATCACTCTTCCAAACCATTCGCACAGAGGAGTGTGGCCACTCAAGAGGATGTGGCTCCCAGGTATCTCCTTTATCGTCTGAAATAAATAGCTTGTTATCACCTATTGCTGCAATTTTATCTTTACCATAGGTTGCATACAAAGGAGAAACATGACCTGGTAAACCAGTTAATGCTTCCCAGGTATATCCTCCATCTAAAGTTCGAATCAGTAGCTCTTCGTTGAGCACAATATATCCTGTGCTTTCATCAATAAACTTAAATCCTGAGTCGAAACGGTGATTGAAATGGTCTTTAAAATTATAAATCTCTTCCCAGCTTTCACCTTGGTCTTGTGAAAGGTAGACCACCCCTTTTGTGTTAATCATCAGCACATCAGTTTCATTTATTACACTGATGCTTCTAGGGATTAGTGAAATACTGGATTCTATTACTGAAATTGAATTACCTGCATCATTGGATTTATATAATTCTTCTCCTGTCAGGAATAACCAGATACTATCTGTAAAAAATCCAATATCCTCGAAAAGGCCTGTGAAAGGATATTCCACAAATTCATCTAGCTGAAATGCATTTATACCCCTGTATGCGTAACCATATTCCTTGTGCAACCAGATGGTACCATCCTTGCAAAGATTAATAGGGTAAAAGGAAACATTAGGTCCTTCATCAATTTCCCAGGTTCGACCTTTGTCAAAGGTCTTAATGATTTTACGCGCATAGTTATATGAAATGCCTCCGATGGGACTATTGGGTAGAAAATGAAAGCTGAATCGACCAGGATTATTAGGTAAGGTGTCAAGAATTTTTTGTTCCCAATCCCAGGTGTACCCACCGTCTATGGTCCTATATAGGTTGAGAGAATCATCCACCAAAATGCCTTCCTGGTCATTGAAAAATTGCAGGCTTTGTGGGGCAACTTGCATAAATTGAAAACGGGGATTTGATTCAGGAATCTGATTTTCAATTTTATAAACTTCCCCTGTTTTAGTTATAAAAAAGCCATTTCCATTTGTATGAAATTTCAAGTCCTGGATGTTAGTCCCATAATTATATTTTTTAATGGTTTCAAAATGGTCATCGGAAAAAACAATATTATACCCATCGATATAATAAAGCCCCCCAATACCATCATAGTAGGTCTCTTTATACTTTGCATGATTGTTTTGACTCCACGAATTTCCTCCGTCATTGGTCCAAAAAAAACCTTCTGTTGACAGTATGAAACCAGTATCTCTATGTATAAAATTTAGTTTTCCATATACTGGCTCATTGGATAAATCTGATAGAAGTGTCCAGTTTTCCCCTCCATCATGAGTAGAATAAATTTCGCCATTGGTGAAAAATCGCCAGCCGGTATCTCTTGAGATAAAACAAACTTCCGCATGGAATTTTTGAATCTTATCATTGATAGGATAATGGCACTGACCAAAAAGGCTTTGGCTGGTTAACAGGAGTATTAAACCTAAAAAGGGTTTTAGCTTTTTCATGGGCTTGGTATTAGATCATTTTGGTTTTCAAATCATTATTGAAAGATGATTCTTCCACTACTAACCCGATTGTTTTGATCGTCATGTAAAGAGAAAAAATATAATCCGGCAGGAAGATTTTTTCGCTCTAATTGGATGTTTTTTTCAAAGCCATTCTTTTTAAATACAGTTTTCCCATTTGTGTCATAGACGCACAAAGAAAGATTTTCAATATTATTTCCTTGGATAGAGAATTGTATATTATCAGTAGCTGGATTGGGATATACCCTCATGGAAATTTCATCTGAAATGAAATCAGTATTTGTGAAAATGATAACAGATGATCCAATAGTTTGAAGGGTAGTATTGGTAATAATTGGGTCGTTAAAGTCAAAATAAATGCTTGCCCGGTTTTTTACTTTGCTAAAATTAGCAAGATTGTTTTTAGGCTTTATTTTGTATTGGATGAACCCATGAGAGGCAGCTTCATTTACTGTGCTGTCAGGGAGCAAAATGTCATCGAAAGTAACTTTGATAATCCCCTTATCCAATAGTTTTATTTCACATGGATGACTGCTTGCGCCAGTTTGTAAAGTTGCCGGATCCAAGTTTGTATCTAAGGTGTCAAGGATTACGACTTTAAAGGCCGTATCCGTACCTGTATTTTGAAATCTAACCAGATATTCCAATGCAACTCCAGGCTTTACTATCTTTTCATTTCCAAAGCCTCCTGGAAAAACAGTTTTATCATTGGGGTCATAGGCGCCTCTATTTTCTCTGCAGTCGATATCTATCCAAAGTTCATCATCTCCTAAAGGGAATTGTGAAATGAATCCCTTTGAGAACTCTCCTGATAAGTTTCTTCCACAACCTTCAATACCTGTAGTTGCTAATAAATTACTGCCAGTAAGGAGATTGTCCAATATTTGCATGGTAATGGAAACTCCATCAGCCTGGAAAGAAAAATTCTCCTCTTCCCCGATATTTAATTGAATAATACTTTGAGGCGATAGTTCTCCATCTTCATAAATCGTAACAAAGGCAGGTTCATCCATGTCCTTATTGCCAATATTTTTTACTGAGAAGGATGCTTGTCCATCCACGCAATCTTTATTTATTTTCAAATTTGGTTTTTCATCTCCGCCAGTACAAGGGCTGTTTGGATAAATGGTTGCAGTAGTACAATGAGTTTGGCCGAGGACCGTGCTATCACAATCGACCAAGACTTCAATTGAAAACTGATTGCAGTCGCCGGGAGCTACATCTCCCAGATAAAATGTGTAGCTATTGCCATTCTGATTTCCAAAAGGAATGGAAGAAGATAAATAGGTTAGGTAAGGATCAAGGTCAATCACCACATAAGATTGGTTTGCAACCGCACTGCCATGGTTACAGAAATCAACGTAATAAGTACTTGGAAAACATCTTCGAAGGAAGGATGTACTTAAATTAACTTCCATTGCAGGGCATATCTCATTTGATTCAGCCCCTAAATTTATATCCAAAACATCGCCGGTTTCTATTTCTATTCCGGAAAGATTTTGGTTGCAAGCATCCCAAATATCAGATTTGGGAATCAAAGAAATATCATAGGTGCCTTCTGGGACAAAAACGAAGTATTCTCCATCAGAATTTGTAGTGGTGAAATAAGAATCTGTACCATTGTTAAAAGATATGTACCAATTTTTTAAACTAGGCTCAGATACCTGATAATCACAATCTGCATTTTCATCTATGAATACTGTTCCTTTAAAAATGCCATTTTTTTGATTGCAACTGAGAAGTCCACCGACATATCGGTTATCATCATCATTTACTTCAAATGGTGTGACAGATCCGGTTATGCAAAAGTCCCCAGGCTGTGCTGATTTTAATTTTGATTTAATCCTGTAAATTTCACTTCCATCAGGAATTGTTTCGCCATTCAGGACACTCCCGGGCTGGATCCAAAGAAAGGTTATGAACCCAGGTTGGTAAAAATAGAAATTGTCAGATCCAATACCTGGTAAAATTCCACTACTCATTATATCATCAATCTCAAAAACTGATGTATCGTATTCAAGGGTCCATTGCATTCCGGTAATCTTATTAAATCCAGTTACAGAAACGGATGTAACGGCCACCTCTTCTACATTATCATAATAAGTTTCTGAATTGACGTTGACTTGTGCATTAGCAATCCCGAAAAGGCAACTTGCAAAGGAGAAAATGAATACTTTTTTGAAAATAAGGGAAGTAAAAAACTTCATGGGTCTTAGGATTTTAGTTTAACAATTAGCTTGGAGTCGAAGGAAATGGAGCACCTTGACTTGTAACGATTATAAAAATACAAAAAGAAAACTAGCCGGAAAGGGACAAAATAGGCATGCTGTTGACGAGAATTAGCCGGATATTATGTATTTCTTTCTGATTGTCAGCGTGTTGTGTGTTTTTTTGAGGGTATAATGTTGAATTTTTTTTAAATAAATAGATATGACCCAGGGGGAGTATTACCTGGGTCATATCTATTTA
Organism: Saprospiraceae bacterium; assembly: GCA_020436955.1. Lineage (GTDB taxonomy): Bacteria > Bacteroidota > Bacteroidia > Chitinophagales > Saprospiraceae > JAGQWW01. The sequence continues at coordinate 11,103 of JAGQWW010000053.1, forward strand.
TATTCTAAATACTTATAAAAGAGGGTGCTATGGCCTGATTTTCAAGCCCCTAACCGGAATAGGCTTT
>JAGQWW010000539.1 GCA_020436955.1 Saprospiraceae bacterium
CTTGTAGGAGTAAGAATCTCCGTTTGCCTTTTTCCGCCAGCTACCCAGGTGCACTTCATACACCGACATTGGAGCTCTGTGATCATTTTTTTCCTTTCTGCTTTGCAACCATTTTTTGTCTTTCCAGGCAAAATCAAGGTCCCAAACAATGCTGGCAGTTTTGGGTGGGGTTTCCCAAAACAAAGCGTAAGGATCACCTTTTTCAAAAGGCTTTCCATTGGCTCCCAATACAAAATATTTGTACAAGGTTCCTTTTCCTACACCTTCTATAAATCCTTCCCAAATACCGGATCCATCTGAGCGCAAAATCAAGGCATGGCTGTTGCGATCCCAATCATTAAAATTGCCGACCACTGAAACGAAAACTGCATTAGGAGCCCAAACCGCAAAGTAGGTTCCGGCCTTACCATCTAGTGTCTCCGGATGGCTTCCCAATTTTTCATACAGCGAAAAATGTTTGCCTTGTCTGAACAAATGGATATCAAATTCGGTAAATCTGCTAAAGTGTTGTACTTGCCCCATGGATTGGAATAATGGTGAAAGAATATTCCAAAAGTAATAAAGAGGATTGATTTAATTGAAGGGAATTAAATTTGCTGCAAGGGAAAATGCCGGGATGGAAATCAGCGACAAATAATCTCCATGCAATGGTAATCGTTTAGAAAAGGGTTTATCTTTGAAATCAAATGAAAAAAACATGAATATTAAAAACCTACCTGGTTTAATCTGCTTTTTTCTATTAGGAATAAACAGCCTCCAGGCCCAACAAGTGACCGTCAAATCTGACCCACCTCTTCTGATATCCCTTGAGGTAAAGGAAGCAGCTAATCTGACTGACACATCCTGGTTGGCGCTTATTTTTCAAAATAAAGGAGAAGACAGCATTGAGGTAAAGGATTTCATGTACATGTTACTTGCTGAACGCAACCAAAGTGGCATAAATAAGAAAGTGACCCTTGGTCAGGGAAATGTTTACACTACCTTTCCTCAATTCGATTATGCAACCAATCCAAATGACACTAAGCTCTTCCTGGCCCCGGGTGATAGTATTGTATGCTGGAGACACCTTTCAAACTATGCTGGCGTACTGCTTGGAAAAGATGGCATAACGGAAGATAGTATACAGGCTACGATGCGTTTGCGCATTGCCTGGAAAGACAGCGTCATCAACCGTTTTAGAAACGACTCTATCCAATTTGATTTTATATGGAAGCCGCTTCCATCTGATGGTGATTCTATTATTGCAGGGCGTATCCAACAGGCATTGTTAACGGATCAACCCAAAGCAGAAAACTGGATTTTAAACAGATATTTAAAAGATACAAGTATCAACCAGCACATCCCTACCCCTATTTTGGAGCAGGTAATTATGGACGGAAAACAGGACTTAAAAACCTTCCGATTTCCAATTTTAGCTGTCTTAAATGACAGAGATGATGCCAGCGGATTTTTTAATGATTATTATAAAGCTCAACTGGCAGATGCCAATCCCGATGTTTTGTACGAATTGAATTTTTATTGGGATCCTTCTTTTTTACAACCTTTAAAAGAAGCTTTTCTGCGTTCCAAAAAAAGTACTGATGAGTATATGACGGTATTTGACAGGCATTATGACGAGTGGCAGGAAAGGACAGGTTTGGCTGACACCCTGGCTGACCGGGTATTTGAAATAGCTGAACAAGTCCTGCTGGATAAAAAAGATTTGGCCTACCATCAGTTGGAGGCCTGGCGCTTTTGGTCAGAGATACTGGCAAAATCGCATTCCAAAAAAGCCATTAAATATTTTGAAAAGTATTTAAACGACAACAGAAACCTGGACCCCCAAACCAGGCAAAAATTTGTTGGCAACAAAAACCAATTGCGCCGATGCAGTCGTCCGCTAAAATTAAGTGATATGGCAACAGACGCCATTCTGTTAACCCAGGGGAATGAGTTAAACGAAACTTTCGAAAAAACCTATGAATCCTTGCTGGCAAAGGGTTTACTAGAAAAAGACGAAGAAAAAAATGAACCGGATGAAATGGGGATGATTGGTTCCTCCAACAGGCAGTATGATGAAAAAACTTGTGCTTTAATAAGAGAGGAAATTCGAAAAGATTAAAAAAAAAAAAAATCCCCTGAAACAGATCA
>JAGQWW010000540.1 GCA_020436955.1 Saprospiraceae bacterium
CCCCCCCCTTTTTTTTTTTTTTTTTTTTTTTTTTTTCTATTCTACAAACAAAAAAAAAAAAAAAAAAAAAATAATTGGGTGTTTTATAATTTTTTTTTTTTTTTTTCAAAATTCGGGTCAAAATCCTTCAGGCGGACAATTGCTGCCAAAAAAATGTAAAAAATGAGGCTGGAAGGTAAGTGTACGATGATTTCCTGTGGATAACTGGCTACAGAAAGCATATAAAGAACCAGGAATATACCCAAATAGAAGACCCTTATTTCAGGATTCTGCACCCGTAAATAATAATATAATGCTTTGTGCAACACCACAAATAATAGCGCCAGGTACAACATTAGCCCAATCCAACCTTGTTCCACGGCAATTCGAACAAAACCACTATCATGTGGGAAGTCAGCCAGCCAGGAATCCGGTGTAAATCTTTTTCCCCATACGCCGGTACTTCCTAAACCTGCTCCGATAGGGTGCTTTTGTATGAAAGGCTGAATCAATTTTTGATTTTCAAACCTTACTTGCATGGATTCGTCATCTGTAACCTTAAAGGCTGATTGGATTCTGTATATAAGCGGGTTGGATGTTGATTTCATCAGGGCACCTCCTCCAAGGACAAAACCAATTAGCGCTAACAAAAGAATTTTCTTTCTAAGCGTGAGGACTACCAACATGATGAGCCCGATGGGTACCAATGCATACGCTGTGCGAGTCCCGGTATAGGCCATGGTCCAAAACATGAGGATAGCAGCGACAGCATACAAGACTTTTTGCCAGTGCTTAAAAGGTCCTACCAGCATTGAGATACTAAAAACTCCCCCGTATGCCATCATGATACCAAAGGTGGTAGGATCATTCAATACCGAGAAAATCCGCATGCGGGTCCATTGAAACAACAATTGGAATCGCAATTGATCTTCATAGATCCAGGCTTCCTCTGCAGCACTAAAACCTACAAATTCCTGCTTGAGTCCATATATTGCGGCTGCTGTAAGTAATATGATGACAAAATTGATGGTTTGCCTGATGGCCTTGAAAGAACTAAAAGCATGACAAGCCACAAAATATAATAAGGTCAAAATGGCCATGGTCCGGACTGTATAAATCCAGGCCATTTGTGATTCGGCCCAGGGATTTAATCCCTGCAAAAGATTATAAGCTATCCAAACGGCTATCCAAATACTAATGGTGCTTTTAGCGAAGGTCCAATCTCGCTTTTTGCTCTGTTGTACCAGCAATCCAAAAAGCATCAGAAAGAGCAGACCATCCATCGAGGTGCCCACAGGAGCGCTTGTGTACTTACTAAGAAGGTGTACCATAAATCCCAGCATCAGCATGATATAGATGCCGGCCTGGTGTTCAAACATAACCACAAGTAGAAGCGGAAGCGTAAAAAATCCAACCAATAGGGCAGCACCGGCTACTAAACCAAATTGACTATAGGTCCAGGCAAGTGCAAGGCCAGCGATACCAGAAAGTATCAAGGCAATGGGTGTGCTAATTTGAAGGTCAGCAAACCAGCGTTGGATGATATTTTTTGATTCGCTTACAAGCATTTATAAAAAAACCACTTTAAAAAATACCCCTAATACCAACACCAGGATAGCACCGTAACCCAAGATTTCCACCAGTCTTTCTCGTGTATCCAGATTAAATCTAGATGGTTGCAGTTTTCTCATAAGGTTTATTTTCTTTTTGATGTAAATGGTTGTTCACCATGGTCCAAAACTGTTGGACACGAGCTTCCCAGGTATTTGTCTGGGCAACCGCTAATCGTTCTTGGATCTCAGCCGGGTTATTTTCCTCCAGGGCCCGGTCAATCAGTGTCAAAAATTCATGTTGGCTGTCGGCTAAATAAATTACGTTGCGGAAGGTTCGAATGTCATCCGAAAAGGCAGTCGAAATGACGGGCCTTCCTGCAGCCAGGTATTCGTTTATTTTTAAAGGATAAATACTTTCAGTCAGTTTATTGCACAGGAAAGGAATCAGGCAGACATCCATATATTTTAAATAAGCCGGCAACTCCTGTATTTTTTTAGGACCGGTTGAAACTACATTGGGCAATTTATCCAGTCCCACTTCATAATAACTTTTGCTATTGATGGGCCCCACCAGCACCAGGGTTTTGTCTGGATGT
>JAGQWW010000541.1 GCA_020436955.1 Saprospiraceae bacterium
ATCCTGATTTCCAATTCCTGCATCCAGCCTTGTCTCCTGATGGGAAGACCCTTTATTTCGCTTCCAATATGCCAGGCGGTCAGGGAAAAATGGACATTTGGAAAGTGGAAAGAAAAGATGGTGCCTGGGGTACTCCGGAAAATCTTGGTCCCGGCGTAAATACAGCTGGTAATGAAGGTTTCCCTTTTGTACACGAAAGCAATGTATTGTTCTATTCTTCTAACGGAAGAGATACCAGTGGTCATTTCGATATATTTGGTTACAACCTAATGGGAGGCGCCGCGTCTTTTAACCTGGGAGCTCCTTTCAACAGCACAGGAGATGACCTTGGGTTTATCCTGGATAGTGAAGGGACTAAAGGATTCTTTGCATCAGACCGTGAAGGTGGATATGGTAGAGATGACATCTACAGCTTTGAAGCACCGGACGGAATTGACGGAGTAGAAGTTGAAATGCCAATCGAGGTTATCATTGTAGTTGCAGATTCTTCAACCAAAGACTTTATTGAAGGAGCTGAGGTTAGAATTTTCGAGCAATCCGAAGACGGATTCCTTGAGGGTGATAACTTATATGATGTAGACCTGGTTCCAAATCCTGATGCTCCAAACGAGTTAGTGTTAAAACTCATCAGGAAGGATATGGATGCGCTGGATACACCGGTAAAAACTACCCTTTCAAACGGGGAAGTGTATACAGAAATGTATCCATCACGTAAGTACCTGATTTTGGCTTCAAAGGAAGATTATGACGATGGTGAGTTGTTATTTACCCCGTCTAATATGGGTGAAGATGGAAAAGTAATGCTGTACTTGTCCAAACCTGCCTGTATCAATTTGAAAGGAAATATTGCTGTAGACGAATCCGGAAATCCGTTGGAAGATGTGACTGTCACTATCATCAATAACTGTGATAATACCGCTCAAATCGTAAAAGCAGATGAGAATGGCCAGTTTACCTTCTGTATTCCACCGGATTGTGATTTTTCCATCACCGCTGAAAAACGTGGATATGAAACTGCGGTAAGCGAATTTTCAACTGAAGATCTGGAGCCCGGCTCAGAACTTACAGCCAACATTACCATGACCAGTTTCGGTGGTCCGGTTGATGATGCGGATGAAGATATGGATGGGTTTGATGGTCCAATGGAAGAAGGAGCCGTTATCGTACTACAAAATATTTATTACGACTTTGGTAAGTCAGCTATTCGTGCCGGAGCTGCTCGCGAATTGGATGCACTTGCTACCTTGATGCGCAAATATCCAAGTATGGAGATTGAGCTGATTGCCCATACCGATAGCCGTGGTTCAGATGAGTTTAATCAAAGTTTGTCCCTGGCAAGAGCCGAATCAGCAAAAGATTACCTTACAAGGAACGGCGTTCAAAAAGATCGCATCACAGCCTTCGGATACGGTGAATCCCAATTGAGAAATGAATGTGAAGACGGGGTGGAATGTAGTGATGAGGACCACGCCTTTAACAGGCGTACGGAGGTACGCATTACCAAAATCGACGTGCCGATTAAAGTAGAATACAGGGTGAAAAAGCCTTAAAAAAATTACATTTGGGAAAGGATTTAGCTTTTGCTACCTTTCCCAAACTTGTTTTTGGCCATTACCTATTAGATACCTTGAAAAATATCAACCGTTACATAGCACTTGCAGCCGGCTTCCTGGCATTTGGAGCCCTCGCCTATTTTTTTAGCAATATTGTTGGCTACGTTTTGATCGCCTGGGTCCTCAGTATGATAGGCCAGCCTTTGATGGACTTTTTTCAACAGAAAGTATTTAAAGGAAAAATTAAAGCAGCTGCCAACCTCAGTGCAGTAATCGTGCTACTCATTTTTATAACAGTGGCAACGGTCTTTGTGTGGTTGTTTGTGCCATTGGTGGTGGAACAAGCTGCCCAGCTTTCCAATGTAGATCTCAATTCCATTATGAAAGCTTTGGAACCACCAATGCAGCGCGTACACGATTGGTTGGATCAATATGGCATCTCCCAGCCCATCAAAACACCTTCCGAGCAATTGCAGGATACCTTATTTAGTAAATTTGATCCCACGCAAATTGCCAATTTCTTTAGTGATTTGGTTTCCATTATGGCCGGATTGCTGGTGGATATATTCTCTGT
>JAGQWW010000542.1 GCA_020436955.1 Saprospiraceae bacterium
GGTGGTAAGATGGTAAAGAAAAATAAATGGAATAAAGGTTGCGGAAATATTACCCCGCAATAAAAGATTCATTTGTAAGCATTATTTTGAGGGCTATTCCTGCACATGTGCGGAATAGCCCTCAAATATTTAAAGACAAACACAAACGCCTAGGAAGATAAAAATTAACCCATGGATTCCTTCCTGCTGCAAGAAGAACAAATAAGGCAACTCGAATCACAACTGGAGACCCACGAAAGTCCCCTGGGTAAAATCACCACCCTTGAAAAGCTTATTGCTTATTATGCCTTTACACAAGTGGGCAAAGCAAAGCAACTTTTACTTGATTTGGGCAAAATCCTAAATGGCGAGAATTTACCTGATCACAACATCCAATTTTTTCTGGCTTCCGGTTTTGTAGATAATCAACTTTACGATTACCAAAGCTCCCACGGGTATTACCTGGCTGCCTTGGATTTGATTGAAGAGCGAGGTGATGTGGCCCAAAAAGTGGAAGTATACATCGACCTGGCAGGCACACTCATTAATCTGGACCGCTTAAAGGAAGCATCCCAATTGTTGGAAAAAAGTGAGTCCCTCCTTGAGAATTTTCCTAATCATAGACTACTCTCCAGATTATTTACCCGCCGAGGATACATACATCTCCATATAGGTGATCAGAAATCAGGTGTTGAAGCCTTGATGGAAGCAGAAAAGATGCTCCTAAAATTACCGGCCAGGAAAACGCTAAAGGATCAATATTTCATCAGTTTGATTTACAGTGGGCTGGGCAACGTATATGCTTCCAATGATGAAGGCCAAAAAAGTGTGGATGCTTATAAAACAGCTTTGGACATTTCTCGTGAAAATCAAATGCAAACCCGCATGGCCTGGCACCTGACCAATGTAGGATCCGCATACATGAGCCTGGCTGATTGGGAAAATGCAGCTAAGTATTTTAAAGAAGCAATTGAAACCCAAGATGATGCCAGCGAACTTTCCAGGGCCAATGCTATGGCCAATCTAGGTCAGGTCTTTTTACAAAAAGGAAAGTTTGATGAAGCGGCTGGCTTATTTACCAAAGCGGAAGAACTGTATCGATTAAAGCCCGGGAATACCCTTTCCAACTTTGCCCAAATCAACCGATATCGAGGACAAATGAACCAGGCCCTGGGAAAAATTGAAGAGGCATTAACTGCATTTCAAAAAGCCTACAAATTTGCCCTGGAGACGGAAGACACGTATCTGCTTTGTGGTATCAGCAAGGACATCACTAACTTTTTTGCCAGCCAGCAGGATTATAAAAATGCCTACGTCTACCAGAATCTGTATGAAAACCATTATGAGAAATACCTGGATGAAGTAAAGGAGCGCAAGGTTTTAGAACTGGAAATTCGCTACGATCTGGAAAAGAAAAAACAGGAAGCCGAATTGCTAAAGTTGCAGTCTTCCAAACTCCAGATGAAGGCGCTGAGGGCACAGATGAATCCCCATTTCATGCACAACGCCCTAAACTCTATCCAACTGTACATCTCCTCAGGAGACATGACCAACGCCTCTAAGTATCTGGCACAGTTTGGAGACTTGATGCGACAGAGTTTGGATTATTCGGAAAGGGAAATCATCTCTTTGGAAAAAGAGTTGGAATTTTTGCAAAATTATCTGGAGTTGAATAAGATGCTGCGTTTTGAAAACAAAATGGAATACAGCATTGAAGTAGATGATGAAATCGAAGAAGACATCTTTGGTGTTCCAACCATGATAGTGCAACCTTATGTTGAAAATGCTATCGAACACGGCATACGAGCCAAAGACAATGGCAAGATCAAGCTCTCCTTCGACCTATATGATGATGACACCCTGCTTTGCATCATCGAAGACGACGGTATCGGCAGGGAAGCTGCCCGTAAAAGAAGGCTAAACGACCCTAGAAAAAAAGGTTACGAATCGATGGGCACCAAAATTACCCATGAAAGACTGGCTATCCTTAACAACCAACTTGGTGCTGAAGAACAAGACTTCATCAAAATCACTGACCTAAGAGATGAATTTACCGGAAAAGCGAAAGGGACGAGAGTGGAGATAAGGATTCCGATTACGGAGGTGTGATGGGGGATTGGGGATTGGAGATGGGGGATGATTAAAGAT
>JAGQWW010000543.1 GCA_020436955.1 Saprospiraceae bacterium
AGAATGCTGTGGTCGTGGTAGAACTTATGGTATTCTTTAGCAAGACTGTAGGCATAATTTGCTATCGTGGAAGGGTCATAATTGTCAGCGGCTTCCTTGATGGTGTCCGGATATTGGAACAATTGGCTCAAGAGTTCTTTTTCTCCCGGCTTAAGGTCGTTATAACCTTTTTGTTGTGCCCAATCTACCTGGTCTGCCAATGCTTTACGCAATACGGATTTGATACGGACGTAGGCATTTTGAACATAAGGACCGGTTTGTCCTTGTAGGTCAACAGATTCAGCTGGATTGAAGGTCATTCGCTTTTTAGGGCTGACTTTGATGATGTAATATTTCAAGGCAGCCATTCCTATTTTGAAGATGTTTTCTTCTTGTTCTGCCTGGCTGATTTCTACAATTTCTCCGCGTTCGGAAGCTGCTTTTTTAGCTTCTGCTACCACTTCTGCTATCAAATCATCTGCATCTACCACCGTACCTTCTCTTGACTTCATTTTACCGGTAGGAAGGTCCACCATGCCATAAGAAAGGTGGTGAAGGTTATCTGCATATGGTTCATCCAATCTTTTTAAAATTTCAAAAAGAACCTGGAAATGATAGTTTTGCTCATCAGCTACGACATATACCATACCATCGGCTCCGTACTCTTCATAACGCTTGTGCGCTGTTCCTATGTCCTGAGTGATGTATACAGAGGTACCATCGCTACGTAATACAATCTTCTGATCCAATTTGGCATCGGTCAAATCACACCATACCGAGCTGTCTTCTTTTTGATAGAAAGTACCGGTTTGAAGGCCTTTTTCTACCATTTCCTTACCCAACAGGTAAGTTTCTGACTCGTAGTACAATTGATCGAAGGATACGCCTAATTTTTCGTAGGTCTCATCAAATCCTTCATACACCCAGCCGTTCATTTGTTTCCAAAGGTCAACCACCTCTTTTTTTCCTGCTTCCCACTCCAGCAACATATCACGGGCTTCAGCACCAAGTTTGCTGTATTCGTTGAAGTATTTCTGTTTGTATTTTTTGAAAAATTCTTCCTGATCCTGATCTTCCTTTTTCTGTGCTTCGTAGACAGCATTGGCTTCTGAAGTTGCTTGCCATGCTTTGTATTCTTCCTGGAAACGCTTTTCAAATTCTACATAAAAGTCACCGACCAGGTGATCACCTTTTTCCCCGGAATTCTCAGGGGTTTTGCCTTCCCCAAATTTCTGCCAGGCCAGCATACTTTTACAAATAGCAATACCACGATCGTTGATAATCTGTACTTTGATAACATCATGACCTGCAGCTTCCAGTATCTGCGAACACGACCAACCAAGCAGAATATTACGGATATGACCAAGGTGCAAAGGTTTGTTGGTATTAGGGGAGGAGAACTCCACCATGATTTTTTTGCCGGTTTTACCATGGAAACCATAGGCATCGTTACCCATGTTATCTTGCAAAAATCCGGTCCAGTAATCAGCACTCAGGCTTAGATTCAAAAATCCCTGGATGACATTGAAGGCCGAAATTTCCGGTACATGTTTTTCCAGATAAGCGCCCATTTCTTCTCCTATCACTGCAGGACCTTTTTTAGCGGCTTTGGTATAAGGGAAAACAACAACCGTGTAATCACCTTCAAATTCTTTTCTGGTAGGAGTGAGGGTTACACTTTCTGCACTTACCGATGCACCGTATAATGCATCCACAGCCTTAACTACACTTTCCTGAATTTTTGCAACTATCGACATGCTAATATTTTAAAGCAAGATTTAAAATTGGGACAAAAGTAAGTATCCAACACGCTTTTTGAAAGACTGGTTCCATTTTCCTACAAAAGGAAAACCGGTTAAGCTGCAAATCAACTTAACCGGTCCTTCTTATGGAAAAAATGGTTTATCCAATCATGGCTTCGTAAGCCGCAGCATCCATGAGGTCATCCAACTCAGAAGGGTCACTCATTTCAACTTTGATGATCCAACCGTTACCGTAAGGATCTTCATTGATGGTTCCCGGGTTGTCACCTTCACTTTCATCCAATTCTTTGTTGAATTCGATAACCTTTCCGGAAACAGGCATAAACAAATCAGAAGTAGTTTTTACAGCTTCTACA
>JAGQWW010000544.1 GCA_020436955.1 Saprospiraceae bacterium
CATAATGGAAACCAAAACCGCCTACTATTGGGAAAATAGTAGGCGGTTTTCTTTTTATTTTAAACAGGAAAGTTCGCCCCATTGGCGATTGTTATAGCTTAAAAATCTTATTGACATATATGCGTCCGGCATTTTCACTTTTCACCGTCAGGAAGTACATGCCTTTCGGAAATGATGAAATGTTTAAAGCCTTAGAAGAGCTTGAAAACGACATTTTTGTTCCCGTCAGATTATGAATACTAACCAGTTCGTAACCATTTTTAATCATGATGGGGCCATAAGTAGGATTTGGATATACGCCAAGCTTTTCTTTTCCAAAATCTTTCGTTGAAGACCTTTTTGAAGGTTCATAACAATCCAGGTCTGTTAATCTGATGGTATCATTGCCTGATATTTGACATCGCAAGTTGACAAAAATATAAGGGTCACATAAGCCCGTTCCGATGTCCGGAAATAACATCCCCTGGCCCAGGTAGCCGATTTCTTTTGACAATTTGTAAACAGCACCGTCATCATAACTGGAATTATTGATAATCCGTTGATAAGTCAAATCGATGCGGTCGCCACTAGGTAAGATTTCTGTGCCCGTTGAGTCATTTATCACGGTAGTTTGTATCTCGGACTGGGTAAATCCCGATGCGAAAGTCATGTTGTAGGAAGGTTGATTGGTAAAATCTATCATCAGGTTTTCGCTCATCCCGTCTTCATTCAATCGATAAATTTTATCATCCTCCTCTCTGAGATATTCCACTTCTCGAAAAAGTCCGCAAGGACTTACTTGCGATGCAAAGAGTTGGAAATAAACCTGACCATTGATCAAAGTGTCAGCAACAACTTCTATAGAATCAAATTTTTCAGAGTAAGGACCGGAAATGAAATAGTCTTTGGTATCAAATATCCACTTATTCCCAATTTCCAGGATTTGAGCATTCGCTTTTCCCAGGGTAAAAACCATAAATAGGGAAAGAAAAATGGTAGTTTTCATATTGAGTTGTTTTAGTTTCTTGAAATCAATAGAAACAAGTGTATTCTTCAACGGATATGCACTTCCAAATTAGGAATTTTCTAAGGGAGTATGGACATAAATGTCTATTTAGGTCAGCTTGATTGCAATGGAAAATATTTGAAAAGTCAATTTGAATAACGAGTTGCTTACTCCTTCCTGCCCAAAATCAAAAATGATGGGAAGAATAGCTGCCTATGTTGTATATCAATCCCAAATTTGAGGCCTGTCAATGTCCATTCCCCTTAAATAAGAAAGGAATTGACCGGCATGAACAGCTTCGTGGTAGCCAATTCGGAGTAAGTATTTTCTCAATGGTTTCTTTTTTCCATTTCCAGGATGAATGATTTCTGTTTGATCCAAATGCAAATCAGAAAATTGTCGAATGCTGTCTAAAAAAGCTTTCCTGTAGGGTGCAGCAAATGCTATTTCATCAGATACGCTAATAAAAGGTCTATTGTCCCAGGGCGTTTTATAATGGGTCATATCCCCTTGATTGATGATGATATTCCATCCGTAATCAGCTTGCAAAACGTGTCTAATCATCTCAATGGCTGACATAGCTCCTTCATCTGGTTTCCAATGGTACAAGCTTTCCGGAAGAGTTTCCCAAAGCATTATACTTCTTCTCCTTATTTCTGAAAAGTTTATAATGATAAGTTCAGCCTGGCTCATTTAGGTTCTTTTGTTTTTTTGATTCGAATTTGCAAACGATTGGTAATTTGTTGCAAAGAGTTTGTTTTTCCATTTTCTTGCTTTGAAAATCAAAAATGGTCTAAGTTCACCTCTAAGCTTTTTTATTATTCAATACTGCAGCTTTAATCCAACAACCTCAATATCCCCTCTGCAGCTTCCCGTCCACTCATGGCTGCACCATTCATAAAACCGGCGAAGTCACCACCACAATGTTCACCAGCAAAAAATAGATTGCCAAGCGGGAGTTGTTCTGCACCTCCGATGCCGGTAAATTGTCCCTTAGTGTAGCAGACGTAACTGCCCAGATTGTACTGATACGAAGGCCAGTGCATGCGCATCATCTTTCCTTTAAATTGCTCCTTAGCTCCTTTGAGAATTTGATCCCAGAGTGGAAGGTA
>JAGQWW010000545.1 GCA_020436955.1 Saprospiraceae bacterium
CTTACTAAGTAGTTGCGGACTTTTCAAAAAGAAGGACCTGACGGAAATCCATGCTTCGATGAGAGTTGCTACATACAATACCTCGCTCTTCCAAAGAAATGAAGGTGGTTTGATAGAAAAGTTGTCCAATGACAAGGATACTCAGGCAATGCAAGTCGCAAGGGTTATTCGCCATATTCGACCTGATATAATTTTGCTGCAGGAATTTGATTATGACAAAGGTGGGACAGCATTGGATCTGTTTCGAACCAACTTCCTCACTAATCTGGCACTTGGAGCAGATACAATTCAGTACAGGTATGGTATGGCTTTTCCTTCCAATACCGGTGTGGTGTCAGAACTTGACATCAATGGCGATGGTAAAGTGAAAGCACCGGCTGATGCTTTTGGTTTTGGTTATTTTGAAGGACAATATGGATTTGTGATTTTGTCAAGATATCCATTCGATTCAGCTTTTATACGGACTTTCCAACAGTTTTTATGGGCGGATATGCCGGGAGCTGCCATGCCTTTGGACACTACTGGCCAGCCTTATTATGAAAAGGAGGTTTGGCAGCAGCTAAGACTTTCTTCAAAAAACCATGTTGACCTTACGGTTTCACTTCCAAAAGGAGAAATGCTTCATCTCCTGCTCTCCCATCCAACTCCACCTGTTTTTGATGGTCCGGAAGACAGAAACGGTTGCAGGAATCATGACGAGATACGCTTGTGGAAAGATTATATCCATGATGCTTCCTATCTGGTGGATGATAAAGGTATAGCCGGCGGATTAAAAGCGGGATCCCATTTTGTTATCATGGGCGACATGAATGCAGATCCTCTTGATGGGGATAGTAAGGATAGGGCGATATTGCAATTGCTTGAAGATAAAAAAGTACATCAGGGTGTGGCCGGCGGAAATCTGGTTCCGAGCAGTGAAGGTGGAAAAATGTACAACAGGCGAAAAAATGACAAAGGTGATCCGTCCTGGGATACTTCCTTTTTTGGATTAAGGGTAGATTATGTGTTGCCAGATGCCGGGTCAAAAATTAAAGCTTCGGGAGTTTTTTGGCCGGTAACGGGAAGTAATGAATTAGAGATAAAAAAAGGGGCTCCCTCAGATCATTTGTTGGTTTGGATTGATATGGAATTACCATAAAAAAGAAGGCCCGGAACGCATGCCCGGACCCCCAAATACAACTATTGAACTGTGATTATACTTATTTTTTCTTTTTCAAGCAATACATACGAAAAATACTTTGCCACCGGATTTCCAATTCAGCGATTTTTCTGAAAATAAATTTTGAGCACCCGGTTTTCCATTTGTTTTTATAACTTTTGACCTTCATTTAAGCGCATAAAACCCTATACATGTCAAACAACAAGATTAAGCTTAGCGAATTCCCCAGTACATTTTGGGCTGTCAATACCATGGAGATTTTCGAAAGAATGGCCTGGTATGGATTTTTTGCTGTTTCCTCCTTGTACATAACCGGTGCTGTGGAAGATGGTGGTTTGGGATTTTCTGATGAAAACCGAGGAGTATTACAAGGGGTCGTGACCTTTTTCCTTTACCTTTTTCCTGTTGTAACCGGGGCACTTGCTGACCGATATGGATTTAAAAAAATGCTTTTGGCAGCATTCCTGGTGTTAGTGCCGGCCTATTACCTTTTGGGGCAGTTCAAGACTTTTCCGACTTTTTTCATGGCATTTATGTTGGTAGCGATTGGCGCAGCAATGTTTAAGCCTGTAGTGATTGGAACCATCTCAAAAGTGACCAATGATAAGACAGCCTCAATGGGCTTTGGTATTTTTTATATGATGGTAAATATTGGAGGTTTCGTAGGGCCAATTGTGGCCGGTGTAGTAAGAGGATGGGATTGGTCTTACGTGTTTATAGCTTCAGCCATTTGGATTAGTTTAAACTTCATTATCGTTGCTTTCTTTTTTAAAGAACCAACTTCTGAAAGTCAATCTTCCAATCCAAGGTCCCTGGGTAAAGTATTGTCGGACATGGTCGAAGTGTTGGGGAATGGAAGATTTTTCCTCTTTGTGTTTGGTCTTTTATTGCTGTTGGTAATGGGTTCCAAATTTACCTCTGATGGAAGTTTTACCTG
>JAGQWW010000546.1 GCA_020436955.1 Saprospiraceae bacterium
GAGGAGATTGGCACGGATTGTTTTGGGGAGCCCACAACATTCAAAATTTCAGTTCAGATATCCTGACCTTATCAGAAGAGGAGCGCTCCACCGCCCTGAATCTTAAAGAAGGACTGTTGGAAGGAATCAATGAATGGGTGGCGCAACATGCAAAAGGAAGGGAAGGAGACCAGCTATGGCTGAAATTTTGAAAAGGCTTTTAGCAATTGGCTTTTAGCTGTTGGCATAAGGATGTAACTATTCTCAAAATATTTAGGATTTTTGATGAGAAATCGAAAAATTATCACCCCCAAACCCCCTCAAGGGGGTGGCAATATAGGATGAAACATAGGGGGCCGCCTTGTTTTTTTATCTTAAAAGCCAAAAGCCAAAAGCCAAAAGCCAAAAGTCGAACACCGAATATCATGTTTAAAATCTCACAAACATCGAAAGAAGAAGTCTGGAATGCCATAACACATGGACTAGGGGTGATCTTCGCCTTGGGGGCGATGCCGTTTCTATTATATGATGCTTACCAAACGAGTGGTTTTTCCATGACCTTTGGGGTGGCAGTATTTGGATTTGGTATGTTGATGTGTTATATGTCCTCAACTCTCTATCATGCGGTCACCCACGAAAAACTGAAGTCCAGGTTCCTAATCTGGGACCACATTTCGATTTACCTTTTAATCGGTGGAACGTATACCCCGGTGGTTTTGAAATATACCGATAGTCAAACAGCTATCATCTTTTTGTCCATTATGTGGGGTATGATTGTAGTAGCCTCCATACTAAAGTTGTTTTTCACAGGAAAATACGAAAAGCTTTCCCTAATACTCTACCTTTTCCTGGGTTGGATGGCAGTTTTTTTAGCAGACTCTTTATATCAAAATATGCCATTCCATGTCTTTATCTGGATCTTAGCAGGAGGGTTAGCCTATTCTGCCGGTGTGATATTCTTCATTTGGGAAAGGCTCCCATTCAACCATAGCATCTGGCATCTCTTTGTGCTCTGCGGCACCATATTTCACTTTGTAGCGATTTATTTGTCGTTAGATGTAGTAGGAGCAGGGTAAACAGAGAAGCATCCGGAAGTAGGTATTTTCCGGACACTTCTATTTAATAGTAACGGTTAATGTACATGTATTTTTTGGGGTTGGCTAGCTCTTCCTGCATCGTCAATTAACCTTACCACATAAGTTCCTGCTGTAATATTTGAAGGAAGCATTACGCTATGGTTTCCAAAAGTATTTTCCAGTTTTTGTTGATAAACTGCTTTACCAAGCAAATCAATTATTTGTAGTTGACCCTGGCTTACTTCCTCATTCAAATGGATGGTAAACGCATTTCCTTTTTCAACCGGATTGGGAAAGATGTTTAATTGCACACCTGAAAAAACACTTCCGGTTGAAGACACCGATTGATCAGCATAGGGCCTGTAAGCAATAGTCTTGGCAACCATGTCATAATCCATTACTGGTCGGCCGAAATTTTCTGCGTAAAAAATGTAAAAACTGTCCCTGGTGGTATTACCCTGGGAAAGGCCAAAAGCTGCAGCCAGTGCAGGCGGAGCAACAGACCCTGCCAAATAAAAACTATCAACTGTTGAGGATACCACCTTTAACAACAGTGCATTAATTGGTTTTGTAGGGGTTCCGTCAGCATATGCCATGGTCAAAGTACCTTCTCCAACCACTTCTCGGGTTTGTGTTTTAATTATCCTTTGAAAACCCGGTACATGGTCCAATCCAAAACCCTGAACCGTTAAAACAAAATCTATGTCGTCAGTTGACGATTGGGTCCATGCGGAACCATATTGACAAGGAAATTGAAGATAATCCAACCTTCCATTGTCAATCGCATCTTTTCCTGGAAATGACAAAGAATCATTGGGACCTCCGGTAAGGGCTTGTATAGGGTAAGTAACGGTAACTGAAGAATAACCATAACTTCTGTAACCGTTTTCATCTACTGCTTCGTAAAATTCGGTTGGAATTATTACAAATTGAAAAGAACGAGAACTTTCTCTATAATTCAGTGCGTCAGGCAAGTTTGGATTGTTCGCTTCAATATATTCCGGAGTACGAGCTGCGTAAAAGTCAATATTTGAGTAAT
>JAGQWW010000547.1 GCA_020436955.1 Saprospiraceae bacterium
AAATTATTCCATCTTCCCTTTTAATCGATTGATGGTAAAAGGATCGGTCCAATTGGCGAGGTGGTTACAAGGGAGGAAAGGGGATGTGCCGGTTCTCAGTAGTGATTTCATAATTGTCGCAAAGAATGGGGAAGGTAGGGAAGAGCGCTAAGAGATAGTGCTGAGTTTGGGGTTTGGATCAAAATTTATAAGCCAGGAGCCAGAGATGAATTTAAGGTTATAGGCATCATGAAATTAGAAATCCTAAAGACCATTCGCAATACGTCTGATTTGATTTTTGACAATTTTGCAATTAAAGTTTACAAGTAATCCTAATCTTTTATTTGAAATCCTTAGATAAGTTAAAACCTGGGAAAAATGGACAGGTGATAACATTTCTACGCACTTTAACTCTAAAATCACCTTTTCTTCTACGAGAAAGTCAGCCCTAAATCCAGCCTCCATCTTTGAACCTTTGTAATAAAATGGTATAGGAAATTGACGTTGATATTGGAGTCCAATTGAATCAAACTCATGTTTTAAGGCTACTTCATAACACGACTCTAAAAGGCCTGGACCTAATTCCCGATGAACTTCAATCAATGCACCGATAACTTTAAAAGAGATTTCGTTTTCAGTCATAGCTTTTTACACAAATCTATAATTGACAATCCACCATTCAAAGATAAAAAGTGTCTCAGTTGTGGACTTATGTATCTATAACTCGACCTCCCCTATCTTTGCGCCCTACTGCGCCTTTGCCCCCCCTTCGCGATAACCAAAAAAGGCCGCCCGGTACATACCAGGCGGCCTTTTGTTGTTTGGGTTGGAATAATCCTTACTTATACACAGATTCTTTTCCAAGGTTTTTTACCAACAGGTAATAAAACACTGCTCTGTATTTGTGGTTATCGGTATATTCTCCGCAAACAGCTTTGATGGCAGCGTCCATCTTACCTTCGTCTTTCATTCCCAATTTCTTCTGAAGGAAATTAGTTTTTACTCTAGCTAGTTCCTTATCGTCAGAACAAGAAACTAAAGAGGCATCTCTTAAATAGATGGAAGGACCTAGACCCTTCGCTACTTTGGTTAGTAGGGCATCATCAGCGGCTCCTTTCTTCACGGAAGACAAGGCCTTTCTGTATGCTTCCATTTTTTCATCAAATTTACTCATTGGAAGGTTTGTTTATAGTGAGAAAATAGAATCATCACAATATTAACATTTTTTATCCATAATGATAAAAAACAAAGAAAATCAACGCTCATATTAAAACATGAAGAAATATCAATGTTTTTTGGTATCGATTTTGCATTGTGTATGTTTTACAACTCCCCAAGTACTGGTCTTCCCAAAAAAATAATACCCTAAACCTCCGGATAAGTTCTCGTACCCCCTATGAGAAAGCAGGTCCTCTTTCAGTATTGCCACGGCAAAACTGTGTGTAAAAATTAAGCCTGCCCACATTAATAGCTAAAAACAGATAGCGTATTTCTATTCAATCGACATGGAAGAAATATGTTTTATCTATTAAAATGGGATGAATGAAAAACTTCATGCAGTTACTGGTCCTACTGCTATGGACGAACTTATTGTTGGTAGCAGGGCTCAACACAACACTAGCACAAACTACTTACGAAAAAGGCAATCACACTACGGTAACAGGTCTGTTTACCGCTGACAAACCGTCAAAAGATTTATCACAATTCGTAGGAAAAGCTGACTATCTGGAACTGAACAAATCAGTTCTACAACAACTTATCGCCGAACCACCAACCACCTGGTCATTGGAAATACCCACCGGCGAAAACTCCATTATTCTTGAACTGGAATCTCATACGGTACTGAGTCCAAACTTTCAGTTACGGACTTCCGGTATGATGAAAACGCCCCCTTCAAAAAGAGCTTTTTACAAAGGAAGGGTGAAGGACCAAAAAAACACGCTTGTTACTATCAGCCTTTTTGAGGACATGGTGATGGGTTTTATTTCTATTGGAAATAAAGATTATGTTCTGGGACACCTCTTCCAGGATGTAATTCCAGCGGGCTCAGAGTATATTTTATATGAAAAAAATGACCTGAAAGTAACGGATCATTTCCCTTGTGGTACTGAAGA
>JAGQWW010000548.1 GCA_020436955.1 Saprospiraceae bacterium
ATAGGGAAAGGGGGGAAAAAGTCTATATAACATTTCGAAATCAAGTATTAGTACTCAAATTATAAGAGAGTTAACATTGATTTCACACACCTTTACAACAACATTGAGTATTACACCATGCAACCGTTTGGACCGAGGTAACACTTTTGAGGTGTTAAGAAATACTTGAGTAGCAAATTCTAAGTTTAGTATTTCAATTGAGTTAATTTACGAATTACGGTTTACGGTTTACGTTACATTTTTGCGCATTCCGCAAACCTCAAACAACAAACCGCTTTATCTATGAAAACTAACCACTGCGCCATGCTTTGGGCGCTACCACTATGTATTTCGCTAATTTTCCCTTTTGAAAGCACCGCGCAATATGGCCGCTTACGTACAAAGCAGGCCAGTTCTTTTAATCTGGTCATGGGAGGTGACATGGCTTTTAGATTGCTTCAATCTGCAAGCGAAGATGCACTCACCCAGGAAGTTTTGGATAGAAGGAACACCCTTGAAAATTACAAATTCAACCTTAAGTTTGGTCTTGATTATCACCTTGGTTTTGGCCGTTCGTATGCCTTTAAAATGGGTCTCCGATATGCTAATCCGGGGTTTAGTGTTGATGGGGTCTCGACCTGGGAAAGGAATCATGAAATTAATTCTGAACCCTGGTTGCAGGATCATTATGGTTCCAATCTTACCTATAATTATCAAATGGTAGAAATCCCTTTGGGAATTAAATTCAGTGCCTACCGTTCTACCTGCCAACCTTACGTTGAATTGGGCGTTGCACCTACCTACTATTCAAAAACCATCATTCGGGAAGAGAAGTATGATGGAACCCGGACCAAAACCTCTAGAGATGAAAATCTCACCCGTTGGAACTATGTAGCTTTTGGAACAGCCGGTGGTAATTTCAGCATCACTAAAGTCCTATACGGCTTTACTCAAATCGTGGCGCGCTACCAGCTAAACGAATTGCGCACTGATTATATCCGAGAAAGATTACTGGGTCTGGGATTGGAATGTGGGTTGAGGGTGTATTTGGAGTAATAAATGGTAATTGTAAAATAGGGCATTTGATATTAAAAAGGCTAGTAATCCAAAAACCGTTTGAATTGTCTTACATTAACTTCATCCAAATTTTCCATTTTGTACCGGTTTTATAGAATTGTGCTACCTTTAAACACAATCTATGCACAGAAATATTTGAAGCTTTGGAACTGCTTTTTTTAAACAATTAGGACGAAAATCATGCAAGTAACCGCCGAAAAGAACGATAAGATTGCCCAAATGACCTTTGCTTCTGTTTATCCACACTATGTAACTAAAGTGGAGAAGAAAGGAAGGACCAAAGAGGAATTGCACCAGGTTATTGAATGGCTAACCGGCTTTGATGAAGCTACCCTTCAGAACTTGATTGCTGAGAAAGCAACCTTTGGGACCTTTTTTGAAAAAGCGACCATTCATCCAAATGCCCAGATGATCAAAGGGGTAATTTGTGGTTACCGCATAGAAGACATAGCGGATGAATTTGCCTTGTATCGCCAAGTAAGATATCTGGATAAATTGGTAGATGAATTGGCGAAGGGGAAAAAGATGGAGAAGATATTGAGGGAATAACTTCATTTTTTTTCTTAGAAGGAATTCACAGTAGGCCACGATTTTCCAGAAAAGTTATAAATTCTTTATTTTACAACCCTTGTGCCATTTAACTTTCATTTTTTGAAAGGAATCCCTATTACAAATCTCACATGCAAAACAAATTTGTCAATTACTTTTCAAAGATTTCCCCTCTTTCCAAAGATGAAGCAGAGGCTATTTCCAATAGTATGCAAACCAAAACATTTCAAAAAGAAGATTTCTTATTGAAAGAAGGACAAATTTGAGTAAGTACCTTTTTTATCCTGGAAGGCTGTGTCAGAGAATACCTGCTTTCTGATGGTGAAGAAAAAACAACCAACTTTTTTACTGAAGAACAATGGGCCATTTCACTCAATACCTTCACACCAAATAATCCTTCCAATCACAATTGGGTCTGCGTGGAAGATACCACTGTAGTAGAAGGAGATGAAAAACAAGCACAAGAGCTATTTAAAAATTTTCCA
>JAGQWW010000054.1 GCA_020436955.1 Saprospiraceae bacterium
CAACCATCAAGCAAGCAAGGTTTTGGATGACTTTCTCTCAGGAATATTTGACGCACCTTAGAGTGATTCAAAATATCGGAATGGCAGGTATCGATCCGGTAATGTACAATGGAGTTGAAATCGTTCCATTACAGTTTTTGAAAGCTGTTTTACCCGATCCGGGAGATTTAGGTGAGAACTACACGGGTTATACTTCTATCGGTTGTCGCATAAAAGGTGTTAAGGACGGTAAAGAAAAGACCTATTACATCTGGAACAATTGTAGCCATCAAAAAGCTTACGATGAAACCGGTACACAAGGGGTAAGCTACACCACCGGAGTTCCTGCAATGGTTGGCGCCATGATGGTACTTACAGGCAAGTGGAAAGGAGAGGGTGTTTTCAACGTAGAACAATTCAATCCGGATCCTTTCCTTGAAACGCTGGCAGAAAATGGTTTGCCATGGCATGAAAAAGAAGACATTGATTTAGAAATGGATTAAAAATCCTCAGATGGATTATACGCAAATAAAAGGTCCGGCTTTTGTGCTGGACGAACAAGCCCTTGAAAATAACCTCAGTCTGATCCAAAAGGTAAGGGATCAGTCTGGGGTTCAGATCATTTTGGCCTTGAAAGGGTTTGCCATGTGGAAGGTTTTCCCCAAGGTATTTCAATATTTAAACGGTGCTACAGCCAGTTCCCTTTACGAAGCCCGGTTGATTTTTGAGGAGATGGGGACCAAGGCTCATACCTACTGTGTAGCCTACAGACCTGAAGAATTTGAAGAATTATGTAGTTATAGTAGCCACATGACCTTCAATTCAATCAAGCAGTTTAATAGGTTTATTGATCAATTGAAGGACAACCATCCTGAAATATCGCCTGGTATACGGGTAAATCCTGAATATTCAGAAGTCGAAACGGAGTTGTATAACCCTGCGGCTCCCGGCTCCCGGTTGGGTGAGGTAATAGATAATTTTGGTGGTAATTTACCGGCTGGAGTGGAAGGTCTTCATTTTCATACGCTTTGTGAGTCATCTTCCTATGACCTTGAAAAAACGCTGGCAGTATTTGAGACCAAATTTGGAAAGTTTTTTCCCTTTTTAAAATGGGTCAATTTTGGCGGAGGCCATTTAATGACTCGTAAAGGTTACGATACTGAACACCTTGTCAATCTATTACGTGCTTTCAAAGAAAGGTATCCTCATCTGGAAGTAATCCTTGAACCTGGTAGTGCAATAGCCTGGGATACAGGACCATTAGTTGCCAACGTATTGGATATTCACAAAAGTCATGGTATTCAGACCCTTATTTTAGATGTGTCTTTCACAGCACATATGCCTGACACTTTGGAGATGCCGTATAGGCCAAAGGTTAGGGGTGCCGGTGACCCGGTAGAAGGAAAACCAACCTACAGACTGGGAGGTACCTCCTGTTTGGCTGGGGACTATATGTTTGAATATAGTTTTACTAATGAAGTACAGGTTGGAGATAAAATAATTCTGGAAGATATGATGCATTACACCATGGTGAAAACCACTATGTTTAATGGTGTGCACCATCCTGATATTTGTATTTGGACGAAAGAGCAAAAGTTGGAGACAGTAAGGAAGTTTTCTTACGAAGATTATAAAAACAGACTTTCCTAATATCCCTATCCCTAAAAAACCATGGACTCAAAAATATCATTACAGGAAGCAAAAGAATACGTTGCTTTCTTATTGGAGAAAGAATATGGCAAAGCCGAAGCAGGTTCTGTTGCAAAAATCGCCATAGAAGAATTTACCGGTCAACCGGTCATCAAACCTGATTTATTTCTCCCTTTGGACAAACTTGGTCCCTTTGAACAACTCTGTGCCAGACTAAGAAAACAGGAGCCTGTTCAATACATTCTTGGGAAGGCCGATTTTTACGGTTTAAAATTCAATGTAAATAATTCAGTATTGATACCCCGACCAGAGACCGAAGAATTGGTAGTGTTAATTCGTGACACCATCAAAAAAGCCGGATTGGAAAATGGTACCCTGCTTGATATTGGTACCGGCACAGGATGCATACCAATTACACTCCAAAAAGAATTGCCCAATTGGGAAATGGAAGCCTGGGATGTAAGTGCAGATGCCCTTGAGGTTGCCATAGCCAATAATAAGGAATTGGGAACCAAGGTGGATTTTAAAAAAGCAGATATCCTGGGAAATACACTGCCCGAAGGCTCCTGGGATGTAATCGTAAGCAACCCACCTTATATACCCTACAGTGAAAAAAAGCTGATGCCCAAAAGGGTACTAAAACACGAGCCTGAATTGGCTCTTTTTGTCAAAGATGATAATCCGCTCCAGTTTTATGCTGCCATCACAGCCTTTGCTAAAGAACGTCTCAAAGAAAAGGGCTGGTTGTTTTTTGAATGCAATGAGTTTAATGCGGAGAAGGTTTTAAAACTGGTAGAGGATGCAGGTTTTAAAAATGGATTGCTCCATAAAGACATGCTTGATAAGAACAGAATGGTCAGTGCTCATAAGTAAATCATCGCCTGCAAAACCTAAATGAAATTGAAAAATGGCTTCATTTGGTTTTATTCCGACAAATAAATGATTTTTAATATAAAATTCTAAGTATTATCTTTGTGGCATAAACCATTATTGCCATGCCGTCCTATACCTTAAGGATGATTGCCCTTTTAATGGCTTTGCTTGTCATGCAAAGCAGCACAGGCTTATTGGTTGATATGCATTTCTGTAAGGGTGAGTTCAAAACATTCGCCCTGTTTTCAAAGGCAAAAAGTTGCCATTCGTTGGCGGCTAAAGGGAATAAAAAATGCTTGCATCATCAAAAAGCAGCTGGAGATTTACCCGCATCCTTTGATGTCAAAAAACATAATTGCTGCGAAAATCACTCCTTTTTTAAGAAGAACTCAATCGAATCATCAGAAACCCTTTCTGATAATTCCCAAATCATACAAATCGATTTTACACCTGTTTTTTTCTTGCAGGCGGATGCCTTCAGTGAGATTTGTTCTCCTGAACCTGACATCAATCAACGGGTAAAACCGCCCCCACTTGGGCGGGATATCAGGATTGCGCTCCAATCTTTCCTTTGTTAAATAAATCGAAGTTTTTATAACCCTTGCTGTTCTGGCCAAGGGCTAAAGTATTTATACCTATTTCCTTTTTCAACCATTCATTTTTTAAAAATCCTATATCATGAAAAGATCTTTACTGATTCTAATTTGTTTGGTTTTTGCCGGTGTTTATGCAATGCAGGCTCAGACTAATGTTACCCTTCATATCAACCATATGCTAGGAAACCAATCCTTTGAGATGGATATGCCTGCAAAAAATAACATGGACAATGACTTTAAATATACAAGGGTTCAATATTACATTTCTGAAATCATGCTGGTTCATGATGGAGGTACTAGGACTCCAATTGATGAAAGTTGGGTGCTAGTTGATGCTGATAACGATACAGAAATTGCATTGGGTGACCTAAATATCACCCAGTTGGAAAAAGTTACCTTCCATATTGGAGTGGACTCAGACCACAATCATTTAGATCCAGCTTCATGGCCTTCAGGCCATCCTTTGGCGCCTGTTTTCCCATCCATGCATTGGGGTTGGTCAGCTGGCTACAGGTTTATTGCTTTGGAAGGTAATGGTGGACCATCCTACAATAGAAATTTCCAATTGCATGGTTTAGGTGACCGTAATTATTTCCAAACTGAAGTTTCTGTTGACCTAACTGCAGAAAATGGTGCAATGGACATTTACTTGGATGCTGATTATACGCGTGCTCTTGAAAATATTGGGGTTAACTCAGGTGTAATTGTACACGGAGAGACACTGGAAGCCGCCGAAGCAATTGAAAATTTCAGAGATTATGTATTCTCTCAAGGACAAGCCACTTCCTCTGTGAAGTCTGTAACCAATGACACTCAGATTGAAGTATATCCAAATCCTGCAAACGGAATGTTTACGCTGAACCTAACTAACCAGAATGCTGCAACAGTTGATATTAGCATTTTGAATATGGCAGGAGTGGTGATAGCTAGCGCAAGCAATCAACCGGCCAATGGTCAACAGGTTTTCAATATTGAAACCAAAGGATTGTATACCATCAGAGTGATTTCTGATAGAGGAATTTCTACCAATAAAGTTATCATACAATAATAGAATGCTTCGGTTCCGGTATTTTACGCTTTTCATTTTGTCTGTTGCCCTTTTTTCTTGTGAAAAGAGTGAAGGGCCGGAACCGTTTATCTTTCCTCAGTTAATGGACATTCCACCGGGATTCCCTGAAATGGAATTTCCAAGCGACAACAAATTTTCCATTGAAAGATGGGAATTAGGGAAACAACTCTTTTTTGAATCGGCCCTTTCAAAAGACTCAAGCTTAAGTTGCGCATCTTGTCATGAACCGGGCTTGGCTTTTAGTGATAAAGTTTCCTTCAGCTTAGGTGTAGAGAACAGGCTCGGAACACGAAATTCTCCCAGCCTATCCAATATCGGCTATCATCCATACTTTACCAGAGAAGGAGGAGTCCCAACCTTGGAAATGCAAGTGTTGGTCCCTGTGCAGGAACACAATGAATTTGATTTTAATATTGTGTTGATTGCTGAAAGATTGAAAAAAGATCCCAGGTATGTAGAAATGGCCCTTTTAGCCTATGACCGAGAACCGGATGCTTTTGTTGTAACCAGATCGCTTGCAACTTTCGAAAGAACCCTCATCAGTGGCAATAGTAAATTCGACCAATATTTCTATCAGGGTATCCAAGAGGCTTTAAGCCCGCTAGAGAAAGAGGGTATGGAATTGTTTTTTAGTGAAAGAACAAATTGTTCTTCATGTCATGCCGGATTTAATTTTACAAACTATGCATTTGAGAACAATGGTTTGGATGAAAAATACGATGATCCCGGCCGGTTTCGACTAACCCTTGAACCTGCTGATAGTGCCTTATTTAAGGTGCCAAGTCTTCGTAATATAGCTGTTACTGGACCTTATATGCATGATGGTTCGATTGCTACTTTGGAAGAAGTAATTGACCATTACAATAGAGGTGGAGCAAATCATCCTCATAAAAATTCCCTGTTAAAACCATTAGGTCTAACTGAATACGAAACAAGTGCACTTAAAGCCTTTTTAGCATCATTGACCGACCAGACATTTTTAGAAAATCCTTTATTTAAAAAATAGATCCATGTATACTTTTTCAAAAAATCTTGTTTTACTGGCAGTCTTAGCGGTTTTTGCCATTGCTTGTGATAAAGATAAAGACGATCCTACCAAGGAAATAATGTTAGATGATACTCCTTATACCCTGGTTTATGGAGACCTTCCCGCGCCGGATTTACCTTCGGATAATTTACTAACCAATCAAAAGGTGGAGCTTGGTAGAATGTTGTTTTACGAGACTATGCTGTCAAAAGATGGAACGCAATCTTGTGCATCCTGTCATAGACAACCTGATGGATTTTCTGACACTACCAAATTTTCGATAGGAGTAGAAGGCTTGCCAGGAAAACGACAGGCTATGCCGGTTTTTAATATGGCCTGGCATTCAAATGAATTCTTTTGGGATGGACGAGCTCACTTGTTAAGGGATCAGGCATTGAAACCCATCCAAGACCCTTTGGAAATGAACGAAACCCTGGAGAATGTAATTCAAAAATTGTCAGCTTCACAGATGTATAAGGACCAGTTTAAAAGAGCTTATGGTTCCGAGGAAGTTACGGAAGAGAAAATGGCACTTGCTATGGAGCAATTCATGTTGAGCATTACATCTTATCGTTCAAAATATGATAAATGGCTGGCCGGTGAGGTTCAACTTACAGAAAGTGAGGAAAGGGGAAGATTATTGTTTGAAACTGAATACAATCCATTTTTCCCGGATTTATCAGGTGCGGATTGTGCTCATTGCCACGGTGGTGCAAACTTTGAGAATGATCAATACATGAATAATGGTCTGGATACAGATGCACAATTCACAGATATTGGAAGAGAAGCTGTAACCATGGATGCGTCAGACAGAGCTAAATTCAAAGTTCCTTCTTTGAGAAATGTTGCGGTGACGCCTCCTTATATGCATGACGGTCGATTCCAAACTTTGGAGGAAGTCATCGACCATTACAATGCCGGCATCCAGGAGTCATCCACTGTTGACCCGGCAATTCTAACAACCAAAGAAACCGGATTACAATTGACTCAACAAGATAAAGAAGACTTAATAAATTTCCTGAAGACCCTAACAGATCCTGCGTTTTTGAATGAGGATGCTTATAAAAGTCCTTTTTAAAGAGAAAAGGAAAAAGGTTTAGGGGATTGGGTTAATGGATTACGGAGAGGATTTTGATATTTTTTCCTTGAAGAGGAAAATAGATGCAGTAGAACAAAAAAAAACGGGGAAGAAAATCATAAGTAATAAACCATATATCACTTTGATTTCTTCCCCGTTTAACGGCTTCCATAACACGGCTACCGTATTCCGCTAGATAGCTACTGCTTCAGCGGTTTTTACCGGAACGACCCAACCGTAGTGGTCATCTAGTCTTCCGGAACGTAGACCATTGATCTCATCTTTGAGCATTGGTCCGATTTTTCTATCTTCCATAGGAGGCAACTCCATCAGGAATCCGTCGTGCTCAATTTTTGATACATGTGCAATAACTGCAGCAGTACCGGCACCGAAAGCTTCTTGTAGTTTTCCGGCTTTGTAAGCCGAAACGATTTCGTCAATTGAAACCATTCTTTCTTCTACAGGGTATCCTTTTTCTCTAAGGATAGCTAGTATGCTATCTCTGGTGATACCTTTTAGAATAGCTCCGTTTGTACTAGGTGTTACAACCACATCATCAATAACGAAGAACAAGTTCATTGTTCCAACCTCTTGCACATACTTAAATTCATGTGCATCCAACCACATTACCTGGTCATATCCTTTCGAATTTGCAATTTTTGCCGGCAAAAGACTTCCTCCATAGTTTCCTGCAGCTTTAGCCTCTCCAACACCACCTCTCACCGCACGAACGTATTTCTGCTCGGTGATCAAGCTAACTGGTTTTGGATAATAAGGACCAACAGGACCGGTGAAAATCAATAGACGGTAAGTGTTGCTTGGTTTTACTCCGATAAACTCATCAGTAGCGTACATGATAGGACGGATGTAAAGCGCGGAACCCTCATGTGGAGGAATCCAGTTTGCATCCAATCCAACCAGCTCATGAAGTGCCTGTACGAATGTGTCTTCTGGAAAAGTAGGCATACACATTCTTTCAGCGGAGCGATTGATTCTTTTGGCATGCATTTCCGGTCTGAAGAAAACCGGAGTGCCATCAGCCATTTTTGAAGCTTTCATTCCCTCGAAGATAGACTGACCATAATGAATCCCCATCATTGCAGGGTGCATTTCCATTGGGCCAAAAGGTACAATCCTAAGGTCTTGCCATTCACCGTCTTTGTAATCAGCAATAAACATGTGGTCGGAAAAAACCTTTCCGAACGGAATATTGTCGAAGTCGACAGAAGAAAGCTTAGACTGGCTTGTTTTTGTAATAGAAATTGGTCTTGTCATGGTAAGGAACTTTTTTGCAAATATAACTTAATTTTGAATTGTAAAAAAATTAGCCGTTATTTCCAAATAATTTTAAATTAAATATCCGAAAATGGAAAATAATATTTCGAATACTGGGGTTTTTGGCATCGACATTGTTCAATCGCCTGAAATTGAAGGCCTGGGAGATAAGTTCACGGGAGAGGGTAGAAGTGGTCATCTCATTATTCTTAAAAATAACAACCACACTAATAATAACCTAGAATTTTTAAAAAAGGTTTTTCAGGCAGTAAATTTAAATCTTTCTTCAGATTGTTTTTTACTGGATTTGGGTGAATCTGACAGCATCATGGTTGGTCCGGTGCTACGGAAAAACAAAATCCAAACAATGATTTCTTTTGGGGTGGATACTGCAAATCTTGGTTTACAGATTCATTTACAAAGATACCAAATTGCACATTTAGAATCTCAAAAACTTTTATTGGCTGATGACCTGGATTCCATTCAGAAAAACGAAACGCTGAAAAGGAATTTGTGGAACGCGCTGAAGGAGTTGTATAAACCTGCCTAAGGTCTAAAAAAAGAGAAAATAGTAGTACCATAGTTTCTTACTTCAGAAAAGTGAGGGTGGTCTTCAAAACTATGGTTTGGGTTGTGCTCCAATACAAACAGCCCATCCTCATTCAGCAAATGGTGTTCAAATATCAAATCAGGAATTTCGGGGATATTTGGTAATGGATAGGGTGGACCCGCAAAAATGTAATCGAATTTGCGGTGGCAATTTTTAATGTAAAGGAAGACATCACCTTTGATAATATTAATGTGGTCCTCAATGCCCAATTCCTGGGCAGTCTTTTTTACAAAAGTTACACAACCACCAAATTTGTCCACATAGGTAACATCCTGACAACCCCGAGAAATGAATTCGTAACTATGATTGCCGGTACCTCCAAATAGGTCCAGGACTGCAATTTCATCAAAAGAAATACGATTGGTTAAAATATTGAAAAGGCCTTCTTTTGCAAAATCTGTAGTTGGCCTGGTGGGCCAGTTTTTTGCTGGAGGATTAAACCTTCGTCCTTTATATTTACCGCCAATTATTCTCAAAATGATAAATTTTTATCAGGATATGATACCTAGCAAGTCAGGGTATTTATTTTCCTGCATTTCGCTTGATTGAAAAGGACCTGTTTCTAATGGCTGAACCGTGCGGAAATATCGTTTAACCAATTTTAAAATCTCAGCCTCGGGAACCAAATCACCAGACCAGACTACCGGTGTCTCTTCAGGATTTGCATGTACATTGTCTGCTACTAACAATAAAAAATAAAGTGCGTCCTGAGCTTCCTTTACTCCATAACAATTGTGAAACTGAACCACTCCATTATTCACTAGACTAATGTATTCAAGGTTCCCCCTGAAATGTAAGCCAATAAATTGAGTAGGCTGATAAGCCTGGTTTTTCGCATACGATTGCTGCAGAGAGGTTGCAATATGGTTCCATTGAGCTTTTGGATGTTTTGATTGAATCAAATCGGCTAGCTCTTTTGGAAAACAAAATACCAGATTGCTATGCAAATCCTGAAACTCAGTGTGAGCGATTTGCTCATTTGGGGCCAGGGTTGTTGCCTGAGAAAGATACACTGCGGCTTCGGAAGCATTGAACAAGCGGTCCGGAACAAATACAAACTTATGGTCCGATATTTCAACTATCACCTTTTTGTATGATAGCTGGAGTAACGCTTCGTTTTTAAAAAGGTCTTGAATGCTGAGGATATATTGGTTTTGGTTCCCAGGTGTATTGTTTACAAAGAAATCCTTTAGCACCAAAATGGCACCTGATTCATCGGTAATCATAAAAATGAAACTGTCCATCCCGGTTAGGATGGACAGATTATGATTTGACGAAGAATTTCTATCGAAATTATCGTGATTGTATTCGAATCTAATCATTCCCAGTTTCCGGCTAGGTTTGGTGAAGACAAACTTCCAAATTTTACAATCTTTCTAGGATCGTAATTATTGTCATATTTTTTAAAACGATCGTCTGCATAAGGTCCCATATAGTCTTTTCTGGAAGCACCTACTTCAACCACCTGTACAAGGGTACTTTGGTAAGTAGTAGTATCTGCGGCTATGTTAAATGATTTTCCGTTGCTATATGGGATGTATTGGATGGAATCCAAGCCTGCAATTAAACCTAAAGTTTTGAGAGAGTCGATAGCTTTGCGGTACGATGTATCATAAGTTACATTGTCGCCACCTTCCGGATCGTCAGGGTCTCCAATTACTTTAATAAGTTTGAAACTTCCTGTACGAAGAACATGCTTTAGTGAATCAAAATTGCCGGCAAATTCACCGGTGATTCCGCGGTAGTGTTCTTCAAGGGTACGAATTTTACGAAGCTTATCAATGACAGCTTTTTCTCTTTTATCCTTTTCTTCCATGAATTTGATAGGCTCGCGAATAGAACCAATCAGCATGTAAGCAAGGAATCCAATAATAAGGATGATGACAAGGTTAACAGCAATTCGCATGGTTTTGATTTGTTTTGACGCAATAATACAATTTTATTAGAAAAACACTTAGCGCAATTTTAATTCTTTATCTCGATTTGAAAAAATTTGAGATTTAAAAAGTACGCTAAAAGTTTGTAAACCCTTTTTCAAAAAACTGCCAAGTAATTTTATTTAGTCGCCCATTACCTTTCACGGACCAAATTTGCGTTACTTTGCACCTCTTGAAAAGATGCAAACCATTGAGATTTGGTTGTGAGTCATTTCAAATTTTTATACTTTTTTTAAACCGATAGGCAAAAATGGAAATTCATCACGTCGAATATTTTGGCAGTTTTGTGAAAGAAACTGATTGCCCGACAGATAAATTACCTGAATTTGCTTTCATTGGCAGGTCAAATGTAGGTAAGTCATCACTCATCAATTTTCTTTGCCAGCGGAAGGCCGTAGCACATGTTTCAAAAGAACCCGGGAAGACCCAGACTATTAACTTCTTCAGAGTCGATGATAGTTGGTACCTTGTAGACCTTCCGGGATACGGTTATGCTAAAGTCTCAAAGAAATTAAGAGGGAAGTGGGAAAAAATGATTGAGCATTACCTTGTCACCAGACAAACATTAATGTGTGCCTGCGTGTTAGTTGATGCCAATATTCCTCCCCAGGAAATCGATGTAGAATTTATGAATTGGTTGGGAAAGAAAGGTATACCATTCGTTATAATCTACACAAAATCAGACAAATCCAAATCCCAGGAAATCAAAAGGAACCTTACAAAGATTCGTCACGAGTTGTTGAAGTATTGGAACGAGTTACCCTTACAATTCAAAACCAGTTCGGAGAAAAACGTTGGTAGGAGAGAGGTGCTTGAATTTATTGGAGGAGTAATCGAACAGATTAATCAAGATTAGCAAGGATGAGTAAAGAACCAAAAGGTAATATCTATCCGCATGTGATCCCGGATATAGAGGATTGGCCCATTTATAAACTGAGTGAGGACCGGAAGAATTTTGTGAATGAGATAGATACATTAACACATAAACGCCTGGTTACGAAATATGGGTCGAAATTGGCCGACGTTATTGCGCGTACC
>JAGQWW010000549.1 GCA_020436955.1 Saprospiraceae bacterium
CTGATTGATTTTTTGTACACAATAGTTGATGGCGAGTAAGTGCAGCTGATGCAATTCACCGGAGGGAAATTTTTCACCATTTTTAAAAAGTTCGGCTTTAAAATGATGGAAATGACTTTCATCTGTACGCTCACTAAGGCTTAAAAAAGCATAAAAATAGACGCTAATAGCAGGGTATTGGAGCCAATTTTTTTGGTGAATTAATTGAATAATACCATCCATTAGCCCGGGCTCAAAATCTGTTTGGTAGACCGCTTTCCGGTTTAATAAAAGACAGATTTGGCGAAGTTTCTTGGATGCGAATCCAATATCGAGAGTGTCAACAATGGATTGTAATGGGAGGTCGGAAATCTCTGCCTGGGTATTGATACGGTACAGTTTTTCAAACTGCATCTGGTATTGCCAATCCCAAAAATCTGCATTTCGGATGGGTTCTTTTTCGAGGTCTGCCAATGATTTTTCCAAAGACTTTTCGGCCAATGGATTCAATTCCAAATTCCAAAAAGCATTTTGGAGTCGCCAGGAAGATTCCGTTTTATCCTGGAGTACATTTTCGGTAATCAGGAACTTTTCCAACAACTTATTTAAATAGCTCATAGTGAGCCGAAGTTTTGTGTCGTCAAATACTTCACCGGGATAGATGGCAATAAAAACTTTTTCCTTTTCAAATTCCGTATCCTGTTCCCCAAGGTGCTGAGCTATATAGGTATACAATTCAATTAAATCTTCCCTGGTATTGAAGTATGGGCTGTGTAAAAAGCGCTGGAAAGCATTATGTTGAGTTGGCGAAAGGCCGGCTAAAACTTGAAATAATCTGCTATTTTTCATCAGGAATTTTTATTTCAAGTGCATTTTAAGGTTTTTTTTGATGTAAAATCAATAAAAATATAAAGTTGATTTCTACAATTACTTTCTGAAATTCCTATAAAAGCTTGGTTTAGTTACAAAATAGACTGATTTTAAGTCTACAAATTGAAAAAAATGTATTTGAATTCCGGAGGGGTAGTATTCATTTTTGTAGCATGAAATTAATTCATACTCAAAAAATCAAAAGAATGCTTGAGGGCCGGTCTGCATTTTTATTCAATGATCTCAAAA
Organism: Saprospiraceae bacterium; assembly: GCA_020436955.1. Classification (GTDB taxonomy): domain Bacteria; phylum Bacteroidota; class Bacteroidia; order Chitinophagales; family Saprospiraceae; genus JAGQWW01. Next base: position 1,099 of record JAGQWW010000549.1, read on the forward strand.
AAATTATTTATCCTATGAATACCAGATTACTTAAAACCCTCCTCCCGATAAGCTTGCTGGTAAGTTTGCTTATAACCCCAAAAAGCCTGTTTAGCCAGTGTGCAATGGCATGTGATGCCTTCGTTGTAATTGGCATCCAACCGGATAGCACCTTTGAACTTCACTACAGCGTAGTATTGGAAGGTGATATCTGCCCGGGGACCAATTCCTTTTCCATGAATCCTGCAGATACGGTAATCCAACTCTCAGGTAATAACCTTGGAACCGTTCAGTACATGGTTACAAACCTGGAAACCGGTAACGCTTGTTGGGGTGAGTACAGAATCGTAAACTCAGATTGTAATGTGGATATTTTGCCTCCTATCATTACGAACAGACCTCCTTCATCTATCCTCATTGGTTGTAACGACTCCTTGCCGGTGTATAACATTACTGCATATGATGAATGTGATCCGTCGGTTTTGATCACTGAATCTACCCAGGTTGCTGATCCAACTTCCTGTACTCCCAACAGGGTTATCAGAAGGAGATGGACCGCGTATGATGATGCCGGTAATTCTTCCTTTGTTGTGCAGGATGTGAATTATTCTATCGCACCGGGATTTACAGTTGATTTGCCGGGTGATAATGTGATTGCATGTGGCAATGAAGTGACAACACCTGAATTGACTGTTAGTGATTCGCCCTGTAGTACCTTTGGAGAAAATTACACCGACGTGATTGTAAATGGAGGTGGATGTTCAAAAATTGTCAGAACCCATTATCTCCTGGATTGGTGTGGATATGATGGTTCAGGCCCCGGATTGACAGCGCCTGAAAAAGATATTGACGGAGACGGTAATGCTGATGCCTATACTATTCATACCGATGGGATCAATTGGTATGATGGGACTACCATCCTTGGGCCGTATAACGGATTTCTTACCTACACCAGTGAAATTAAATTACCATCCTGTTCAGACCCATATGCTGATTGTAAATCAGGTATAAC
>JAGQWW010000550.1 GCA_020436955.1 Saprospiraceae bacterium
TTATGAAGAAAAATCTACTTATTTTATTCCTTTCATTTTTCACTTTAGGACTGTCAGCACAGATGCTGCACTTTTCTATTGACAGCATGCAGGTAGAAGGTTCTACCAATGAATTTGACGTAGTTGGACACTCCTACATAGTGAATACTACCAATGGAAACCTATCCTTGAAATGGGTTCGCGAGCGTAATGCGCTTAGCCCGGGTTGGGAAAGTGCTGTATGTGATAAAAACAATTGTTACCCTACTAATATTTCTACAAACGTAGTAGATGCAGGTAATCCAATGATTCCTGTTGAACTAGGCCCTGGAGATACCAGCATCATCGATGTACATGTTTATCCTTACGGACTTACGGGTTCAGGTATTGTGGAAGTATGTTTGTATGAAGTTGGTGGAACGGATGCAATTGGTTGTATGGTTTACAATGTAACCATCGGAACTACTTCTACTAAAGAGGTTGATAAAGAGCAAATTCAAATTTATCCAAATCCTACATCTGACTACTTCAAGTTGAGAAATGTTGAAGGAGTGCGTGCTATCCATCTATACAATATGTTGGGTCGCAGCATCAGAAACTATGAAGTGGGCGTAGGTAAAAATTACTATATCGGTGATTTGCCGGCTGGAATGTACCTTGCTTCCATCATTGGAAAAAATGGTGAAGTAATCAAAACTACCAGAGTAATTAAGAGATATATCGCACCATAATTCGATTTATTATATTACGAAAAAGAGGTTGTCATTGCTGGCAACCTCTTTTTTTATTTGCACTTTTGCCTTCCTTAAGGCAGCGGACGATTATGGATAAAAAGGAATTGTTGCAATTACTTCAAAGGGTAGAATTTCTGGCAGGTGGCTCCAGGCTTAGGAGGTTTTTGGAAAAACCAGTCCCTTACTTTGCGTCCATATTTCACCGTAAATTTATTTTTCCATTTCGAAAATTGCCTTGGCGCACTACTTGCATAACCTTTTGGGGTAAAAAAATGCACATCCTGCTCCCGGCCAGCACAGATATCTTTCTTACAGGAGGGAAGTCTCATGATTCAGAAATCCGATTGGCAAAACTTATCATTCGGCAATTGGGAGTAGCAGGAACCTTTATAGATATTGGGACGCATTATGGGTACTTCAGCTTATTGGCTCATCAGGTCGTAGGTCCTCAAGGAAAGGTATATTCCTTTGAAGCATCTCCCGGAAATTATGCTATCCTTAAGCTCAATGCAAAAGAATGTCCGGGCATGGAGACTTATCATAGTGTTGTCTCTAATGAAAAAGGAGAATGTACTTTTTATGAATTCCCCAACCTTTATTCGGAGTACAATACCCTGGATATTTCTCAATTTAAAAACGAGTCCTGGTTAAAGCATCACCCTCCTAAAATGCATAAACTTCCCTGTCTCAGACTCGGCGACTTCTTTTTTGAAAATAATGTGAAACCGGATTTTATAAAGATAGACGTAGAGGGTGCAGAGTTTTTAGTGGTTAAAGGAATGGAAGCTTTTTTACGAAAGGAAAATCCAATGCTTGTTCTGGAATTTCTCTCTGCAGCCAGAGGAAATGAAAATCATTTACAAGCACTTCATTGGCTCTCTGGTTTGGGATATCACCCGTTTGCAATTCACTCAAATGGTGACCTAACGCCAATTAAAGATGTGGTACAATACCTTCAGGTAAATCAAATAGATTCTGATAATATCGTTTTCCGAAAGGAGCAGACCAACCATTAAAAATAAAGGCTCGCTTTGACTACCTTTAACCCGGTTCAATTGAATATTGCGCGTGCACAAAGAGTTCGGTTTAAATATTATCATCCTGGTGGCTATTAATCTGTTGATTAAGCCCTTTTTTATTTTTGGAATAGACCGAACCGTTCAGAATGTGGTAGGTACAGAAGTATATGGGATGTATTTTACCCTTTTGAGTCTTACCTACCTTTTACAAATCATCAACGATTTTGGAATCCAGAATTTCAACAGCAGGGAGGTTTCTCAAAACCGACATTTAATCCATAAGTACCTGCCCAATATGTTGATGATTAAATTGGGGCTGAGTCTCCTTTTCCTGGTAGCAGTTTTTGTTGCT
>JAGQWW010000551.1 GCA_020436955.1 Saprospiraceae bacterium
ATCTGATACCGGCTTTGTATTACTTCATTGGCCAGAAAAAATGCATCAGAAGGAAGTAAGGAAGCCAAAAGGGTGGATTTCCCTCCCGGTGCGGCACATAGGTCCAATACCTTTAGTCCGCTCCGCTGGTCGGGCTTAAAAAAGTATTCAAAACCTTGTGCTATAAACATAGAAGAAGCTTCCTGAACGTAGTAGCTTCCTGCATGGAAAGTTGGATCCAGGGTGAAAACCGGACGCTCCTCCAGGTATCGCCCTAGATTTTTATGCCAGGGTACCGGATGGTTGTTAACAAATTGTGGGTTTGTTTTTACAGGATGCAGATGGATACTGATGGGAGACGGGCCATCCAAGACAGAAAAAAGTTGATTTGCCTCTTCACCCAATTGATGTTGCATTTGGGTTACAAAGGCTTCAGGTAGGTGCATTTTTAATTTTTTACCGGGTTATCTTCATCCAAAACGCCCAATCCAAAAAGGGCATAATCGTATTTTACCGGGTCAGTAGGGTCCAATTTCCGTAAATTCTCGGTCAATTCCAGCACTGTTTGCCAATCTGTTTGCTTTCGGGTGATAAGTCCCATGTTTCTGGCTACTCTGTCCACATGCACATCCAGCGGCACAAGAAGCTGGGCTGGACTAATATTGTTCCAAATGCCAAAATCAACGCCTTTTTTATCCGTCCTAACCATCCACCGAAGAAACATATTGATCCGTTTACAGGTGGATTTTCTTAATGGGGTTGCAATATGTTTCTGGGTGCGTTGCGGTGCATCAGGCAATTGAAAAAAGAAACGATGGAAACCAGCCAGTCCATTTTCTACATCCGTATCATCCGGATTCATAAATCGGGCAAAGGCTTCTTCCAGGGAATTATGCCTTTTGTAAAATTCCTGGAAAAATTGGAGGAAGTATAAAGCATCTGTTCCGTTAAATGTGCGGTGCTTAAAATCCAGGAACCTTTTTCGGTCCGATTCAGTATGATTGATAATGAAATCGTAGGGGCTTTCGTCCATCAAAGCAGCGAGTTTATTTCCACTGTTGATGATGGTTTTTCTTTGGCCCCAGGAAAGTATAGCTACCCAAAATCCAATGATTTCTTTGTCTCTATTGTCGGAAAATCGATGCGGAATAGAAATCGGGTCCAATTCGATAAAGGAGGGTCGATTGTACTTCTCCACACATTCTTCCATAAAATCCCGAATGTCGGTCAGCATTCAAAATATTTTTTCGAAAACGATAAGGTTAGCTGGAAAATATTCGTTAGGTTTGTGCACAGCCCTTCCGGGAAATAGTTCACCAAACCAACACGAAACCATGACTGCAACTTTGACCTATACCTGCGTTTTAGCAGCAATATACCTCGGAAGAAAAGCCTTAGTTTCTTTAAACTTTGAAAGGTTTTTCCCTTAATAGATTTTTACTGATTTGCATCAGGTGCTCCATCAGGTAAACCCTGGAAATTCAGCTTGAATCCTATCCGCTGATTTGGCTCTTCGATATCATCATCATAGTCTTCCCACATCATTATTTCCTGCATAAAAGTCTCCATATGTCTTACGAAATATGGGTCCTTTAATTCTTCCGGCCTATAAATTGCCACTGTTTTAGGAGGTTGCGGTTGACCGTAATTTTCAATAAAAGGATAATTGATCAATACCAGAATTTTACCATTGAATAATTGCTGGTAAACTAGGTTACCGTTTTGCTTGATTAAATCACGCAACAAATCGTTGCCTACAGGCTCTCTTAATCCACTCACTTCGGTCCCCAAAGACAAGGCAATTGCTTCCAGATTCTGAATACCACTGCGCTCTTCAATTTCAACGGTGAGTCCGGCCGCTTCCGCCAGTGCCGTCAATTGATCAGATATGTGCTTTTTTAATTCAGTTTTCCATTTTTCACGATAGGATTTCGTATTTCCCAACACTTCTTTATAGCGGTCGACCTTGCGTTTCAGGTTGGTAATTTCAGTTTCAGATACAGGCATAATGGTGATGAATTGAATGGTAAATGACAAAGAAAAGAAGAGCCAATTGGCAACACCAAATTTATACTGATAAACTTGATTTGATTATTCTAAAAT
>JAGQWW010000552.1 GCA_020436955.1 Saprospiraceae bacterium
TGGGTTTTGATTTCGTCAAGGCGAGATTTACGCTCATTTTTAGGAAGTTGGCCTTTGGCTACTTCGTAAATAGCATCTTTACCGTTTGCAATAACCCACTCGTTTACCTCTTCATTTTCAGGCGTTGGTACCACTTCACGTTTGTTCAGTGCTTTTTCACCTACCAATTTAGCCAATTCAAGCTGGGCCTGAATTTGAACCTTAATGGCTTCGTGGCCAACCTTGATAGCTTCTACCAATACTTTTTCTGAAACTTCCTTTCCTTCACCTTCTACCATGGTAACGTCGGACATAGTTGCACCAACGATGATATCCAGCTCAGCATCTTCAAGCTCAGAGCGATTTGGGTTAACTTTGTATTCTCCTTTTATCAAAGCAACTCTTACTTCAGAGATAGGAGCAGCAAATGGAATGTCTGAAACAGCCAATGCTGTAGAAGCAGCCAAAGCAGCAAATGCATCCGGCAATACTTCCTCTTCGCCTGAGATAAGGTTTATAATAATTTGAGTATCATTCATGTAGCCGTCAGGAAACAACGGACGAATGGCACGGTCTACCAATCTGGAGATCAAAACCTCATAATCAGAAAGTTTTGCTTCTCTTCTGAAAAAATTACCCGGGATTTTTCCCGCAGCAGCAAATTTTTCCTGGTAATCAACAGACAGTGGGAAAAAAGATTGTCCTTCACGTGCTTCTTTCGCAGAAACAGCTGAACAGAACAACATGGTCTTTCCCATTTTAACCACAGCAGAACCATCTGCCAGGCTTGCGAGTTTTCCGGTTTCAATGGTGACTTCCCTGCCGTCGGGCAGGTTAAAAGACGTACTAATAGGAGTTTGCATTCCCATTTTTGTAAAATATATTTTGGTTAATTAAAAATTTCCAATCTTTCATTGGTGAGCATAATTGGTTCGCCAAGTTACGGATTGCGCTGTAAAGGACAGCAATATTTTGGCGTAACAAGTAATAGTTGAATAAGCGTTAAAGAGGTTTGTCGGGAGGTGGCCGGTTTGACTACCTTGGTGATTCCCTATTCTCCCTCTTTGTATACCCTAAGCTGCTGAGCGCAGTAAATTGGAGAAGTGGTATTTCCACTTGTACCTAAAATTTTCAGGCTTAAAGGTCTGTTGGCTTTTCAAATAACTCCGTCCTTTTTAACGGATCGACGGTACAAATGTTCTAAAAATTTCTCTAAAAGAAAAGTGTTCTCCGAAATGGAGAACACTTTTTAGTTTTTTACTTACGAATACCGAGTTTTTCGGTCAAAGCACGATATTTATTGATGTCTTTTTTCGCAAGGTAATTCAACAACTGGCGACGCTTACCTACCAGTCTTAACAAGGAACGACGACATGAGTGGTCTTTCTTGTATTCATTCAAATGCTTTGATAAGCTCTGAATGCGGTAAGTGAAAAGCGCAATCTGCCCTTCAGTTGAACCAGTGTTTTTGGAATCTCCACCATATTCAGCGAAGATTTCTTCCATTTTCTCTTTACCTAAATAAGTTGCCATTTATTAATTTTTAATGGGTTACCAAATGCGATCTCATGGATCTTCTTTAGCGGCCGCAAAAGTAATTCTTTTTTTTGAAAAAGAAAAGGGTTGGGATGGAAGATGAAAGATGAAAGATTGGGGATGGGGGATCATGATTTTTGAATCTTGATTTTTGATTTTTGATTCGACTCTAAGGTAGTTATGAATACCGAATGCCGAAAAGCTAACTACAAACCTGCCGTCCGCCAACTGGCGGATTTGGGGGTGATCTGATTTATGAGATATGAGATATGGAATATGAGATATGAGATATGGAATGGGAAATCCGGATTCTTGATTCTTGATTTGGATTTTCTGTTTTCACTATTGGATACTCCATATAACATATACCATATTTCATAAATCTCCTATCCCCCATCCCCTATCCCTTTATCCTTGGAATTCCTGTTGCTTATCGAAAAAAAAGGGGGTGATTCAATAAATCGGGGCATCTTCCAGTTTAAGTATTTTCATATCAAAAACCCGAATTGTATGAATCGCCTGAAATCGTTTTTCCTCTTCTGTGCCGGAGTGGA
>JAGQWW010000553.1 GCA_020436955.1 Saprospiraceae bacterium
GCTGTTGCAATCTCCTCCATGGCAAATTGCATGTTGGCGGCAGTTGCTACCTTCACCGACTTTGCATGCTCTTCATTGCTACAACCATTCAAAATGAAAAGAAATACCAATAGCCCAGACAGTTGTAAGCTATGAAAATCTACCCATGCTACCCATCTTTTCCTTTTCATAAAAAAGTCCCTTTTGAAACATTGCTTTTAAAATCAGCGTGAATGTAGAAAAAGGATATGAAAGTTGTTCGTGACGGGGATTACTCAATACTTGAGAAAATTTGCTGTTTGTCGCATCCATTTTTAAAAATAGCTGTTTCAAAAGATAAAAATCAACAGCATGAGCACCAAGGAAATATTGCTCGATACCAACCATCGCCCCTGGCCCCTTCCTGCCAACAATTGGTCCTATTACCAGGAATGGGTGAATCCGGTATTTTTGCATTGGTTTGTCGATGCTGATGCTTTACAGCTGTTGCTTCCTTCAGATTTACAGGTCGATACGATGGATGGTAAAGCCTGGATTTCCCTGGTGGCATTTTCTATGGAAAATATCAGACCCAGAGGGATTATGTCCTTTCCGCCGGTGTCCAATTTCCTGGAACTCAATGTGAGGACCTATGTAAAATTTGAAGGAAAACCAGGTGTGTATTTCCTTAGCATTGAAGGTGGCAAATGGCTGTCTTGCTTTCTAGCTAATAAGCTATCAGAACTGCCCTATCGACCTTCAACAATGCGAATGGACAGACATACATTTTCTTCTCAAAATGATGAATTTCAAGATCAATTGTCTTTTGAATATGCTCTTGGTCCTGTGGTAAAGTCAAAAACCAAATTGGATGTCTGGCTGACCGAGCGTTATGCACTTTTTCAAGATACTCCTACTCATGTCAATGCATTTGAATTGCACCATGCGCCCTGGCAATTACATGAGGTTTCGATTTCGCATTTGAAGGTAGATTATCCGCGATTCAATAATTTTTTAAAAGGAGCACCACAAAAGGTCCACTTTTCCCCGGGTGTAAAGGTTTTGAGTTGGGAAAGGATTTCACACAGGAAAAAATCCTAACTTTCCGATTCAACAAAGAAATATTATGGCTGCCTTTACCCTTGAAGATTTCCCGATTAGCACCTACGACAAAGTTAGATACGGAGACACCGACCGCCAGGGACATGTCAACAACAGTGTATTCAACAGTTTTCTGGAAACGGGAAGGGTCGAATTGCTATACAATAATTTAAACCCCTTGCATCTGGAAGGATCGACCTTTGTGATTGCATCCCTCCAAATCAACTTTTTAAAAGAAATCCACTGGCCCGGAAAAGTCGAGATTGGCACCGGCGTAACCAGGATAGGAAACAGTTCTTTCACCTTGTTTCAAATGTTATTTCAACATGGAAAATGTGTGGCTGACGCCACTACCGTGATTGTGCAGGTAGATGGAGAGACAGGGAAAGGAGCACCTTTATCGGACGAGACAAGGGCTGCTTTTGAAAAATTGCTTTTAAAGGAGTAGCTGCCATGTACGCTTTATGCTATGAAAAATTCAAATAATAAAACGCTTCATTTTAATCTTCCTGCCATTCAACTAAAGGCGAATATCATTTCTCTGGTTGAGAAAAGTCGAATGGTAGAAATCAAATCCATCTCTGAAACTAATATCAGAATCCAGTCCAAGGAGCGAACAAGGCTTATGAACCCAAGCAATGTACCTTTGTATGAATATTTTATTTCTATAAAAGATACTCCGCAGGGAAGCGAATTGCTTTATAGAGTGCAACTACTTCCTCATTATGAGTTAATGATGATTTATGCTGGTGTAACTTCATTTGTACCACTAAAAATAGAGATAGTAGGATTGTGGGAAGCATTACCTGTCTCTATCGTCGGAGCCATTGGAATCTTAATAATTTACCATTTTAAAAAGAGCAGTATCACAGAAAAGGAAAAAAGACTTTTGTCCTTATTGCAGCCCCTGCAGCCAAAAATGGATTAGATTTCAATCCTCAATTTTTACCTGGCTATTACGAGTGGTATTAAAGTATTTTCTTTCTCTGTTTCAATTTTTAAAAATCCG
>JAGQWW010000554.1 GCA_020436955.1 Saprospiraceae bacterium
TGACCGTAATTCGTAAATATCTTTCATCCTTCATCTTCCATCTTAAATCATGTATTCTTAATTCATGTACTCTTAATGGCTATTGGCTGTTAGCTATTGGCCTTTGGCATTTTTATTTGGGATGCGGGTGAAATCACCCCCCTTCCCCCCCTCAACGGGGGCGACATTTATTTGACCGTAATTCGTAAATATCTTTCATCCTCCATCCTTCATCCTCCATCCTAAATCAAAAATCAAAAATCAAGATTCAACAATCAAAAATCAAGATTCCCCCTCCGCTCCTCTTTTCTCCAAAAAACACTATCTTAGGTCTGATTTTAAACCTCTGATTTGTTCATTTAAAAAATGCTGGTATGAAAAAGATTCTTTTTACCGCACTCATCTGTAGTCTGGTCAGCTTTAGCCAATCGACCGCACAAACCACTTATTTTCCTTCTAATCTGAAAGATGCTTCGCTGGAGCCTTTGTATCAGGAAGCTGTATTTGCCTGGTTCAATGTCGAACATTCGAAGTTTGAAGCGCTTATGTCTCAGGTATTGGAGGCAGAGCCTGACAACTTTATGGCACTGGCACACAGTGCTTTCCATGCTTACCATGTCAAAAAAACGGACGCTTTTCGCGAGTACGCAGCGCGTGCCTTGAAAGTGGGTCCGCCCAATGACAAGGTTAAAGGGTATGCTGACGTATTAAAAGCTCGTTTGGAAACACCCAAGGCAGATATTAGTCAGGAAATTGCTACCCTTATTTATGGCAACATGAAAGTAACGGAAGCAAACCTCATGCAAGCCATCCTTTGCTTGGAGACGGGGCAACCTGAAATAGCACATGAAGTATTATTCCGTACCAAAAACCTGGCTCCTGAATATGCACCAACTTACAACTTATTGGGATATACCGCTATGGATATAGGGCAAATGGAACAGGCAGGCAAAGCATTCAAACAATATCTTTCCCTAATGCCACAAAATCCAAATGCTTATGATAGTATGGGCGATTACTACATGGCTGTAAAGGAATATGCCAAGGCAAAAGAAGCGTTTGAAAAAGCCTATCAACTAGATAATCGCTTTACTTTCTCGCTGGATAAAGCCAAGGAAGCGGAAGGGATGATTAAGTAATGAGTGGAGCGTGAAGCGTGATGCGTGGAAGGTGCTGTGAAATTTTCCTTTTACGCATCACCCTCCACGCATCACTCTTCACGCAATACGCTAACCGTTTTTCTGAAGTATCGGTCCTACCTCCGAAGAATCCAAAGGGTTTAACAGGTCTGGTCGAGTAGGTTTGTCCGGAATAGGAGGTTTGTTTAAAGAATCTTTGCTCGCTTTCGCCCGCGCTATTAAGATGGAATCCACTTTTATGGTGGCAACTTTTAGAGCATCTTCCCTACACTCAGTCAATTCTTTTATTCGGAAGGCTTCCAGTTTTTCTTTTAGGGTGTCTTGCACCATCTTTTCCCTCACCTCAGCATAATCATCACAACCGGCCAAAAAGAATGTCAGGCCCAGGGAAATCAACCACAATGTTTGAGTGTATTGCTTAATCATGGTTTCTATTTTTCCTGAAGGTTCTTGATGCGTTGCAATTGGCGGGTAATTTCCTGGATGTTTTCTTCCAGGAGTGAATCAACGGCAGTTTGTATTAAACTGTCACGTCTGCTTCTACAAATACTGTCCATTTCGCTTCTCAGACTTTTGAGCTCATCTCGATATAAAGAATCTACCTTCTTTTTATCAGCGATAGACAAGTCTTTAGGTGGTCCTTCGCAAGAAGTAAACAAAGGGCTACTAAACGCAAAAAGAATCAGCACAAAGAGGAAAGGTATCCTTTTCATATTATAGCTCTTTTTCCTCTGGGGTATCCACTTCGATCACTTTTCTTCGCAATTCGAAATTTTTACCCAGATAAACCCTTCTCACCATTTCGTCAGCAGCCAATTCCTCTGCAGTACCGGCTTTCAGGATTTTTCCTTCAAACATCAGGTAAGCGCGATCGGTAATGGAGAGTGTTTCCTGTACGTTGTGGTCAGTGATCAGGATACCAATATTTTTAGTCCGGAGTT
>JAGQWW010000555.1:0-250 GCA_020436955.1 Saprospiraceae bacterium
GTTGTAAAAAACCAAACCTACGGCAGCTGCATCATTTTTAAGTCCGGCAAATTTGTTCATTTTGAAGCGGACATCTAACATAGCCGCAAAGGTAGAATAGGGGCTTTCTAATACACTTCTCCACTGGTCGCGATAGATTCCACTAAATCTGTATGTACCTTCATAGGCTCCTGTAAGGGCCGGATTGATGGTCAAAGGAGCTGCATAAAATTGAGTAAAGTGCTGATCCTGAGCAGATAGTGAAAGTGAA
>JAGQWW010000555.1:281-2058 GCA_020436955.1 Saprospiraceae bacterium
TATGATTTCATTCCTGTATTTTAATTTATTGGGCGAATGTACGGGTAAAAACCAATGTCGCGCAAAAGTAATATGAAATTTGTGTACGCTCAATAAGCGATTCTAAAAATCAAAGTGTACATTTGAGCTGCAAAGGTTTTGCCAAAGAAGCCTAACAGTTTCCAAACGAAAATTGATTAAAATCTTGCCTGTTTTTTAACCTTTAACACCTGCCTGCTTGTTTGCCGTTTGTCCATTAAGTCAGGTTCCCGTCAGGGTTCAATCCAAAGATGCCTCCGAGATGGTATCTCAGGTGCTGTTTGGCGAGATGGTAGAAGTGTTGGAAAAAAGAGGGAAAAACTGGTTGAAAATTCGCTGCACCTGGGATAATCTGGTAGGATGGTGTAGAAGCAATCAATTAAAAATCCTTACTCCGGCAGAGCGGGAAATTGCTCAGGAAGACTGGGCTAGAGCCCTGGACCTTTGTCAACCTGTGATGGGAGAGAACCACCATTTCCCTGTTCCGTTTGGTTCAGTATTACCTCAATATGACGGAATGCGTCTTAAAATTGGAGATGAGTTTTTTACCTTCAATGGTCAAGCGTTGATGAAAAGCGACCTACGAAAAGATACCGAATTCCTTGTTAAGATTGCGAAAAGATTGTTGTTTGCTCCGGAACTTTCAGGAGGAAGGTCACCATTCGGAATTGATAGTGCAGGACTGATGCAGGTTATATTTGGTTTCGTTGGAAAATCACTTCCAAGAACAGCAGCTGAGCAGGTTTTTACCGGAGAAGATGTGGACTTTGTTGAACAAAGCAGGGTAGGAGACCTGGCCTTTTTTGAAGATAAAAAAGGAATCATAGCACATGTAGGGTTAATTCTGGGCGAAGGTTTACTTATCCATTGCAATGGGATGGTTAAAACTGACCGTTTTGACCATTTTGGCGTTTTTGATGGCAATTCGCGCAGGTACGCTTTCAAATTAAGAGTTATCAAAAGGGTATTCACTTTTACAGAAAAGGACAATACCGGAAATGAAATACAAGGGGACCTGAACACAGAACAGGAAAAGCTGTTAAGCTATCATTAAATTGATTGGCAGGTCCAACTGCTGACAATTAAAATTCCTCCCACGTAAGGCTTTCCATTCCCAAAATAGCATTTTTGAATCCTGATTTATACCATCTAACATAAATGGCACATTATTGGATTGGTATTTGCAACAGATTAAAAATATTTATAATTGATAGAAAAACTTAATCTATAAAACACTGAAAGAATTATGAAAAAATTATTACTCGGATTTCTTTTTGCATCATTTGCCCTTACTGGTTTTGGTCAAATGGTAAAACTTACCCCATCAAACGCTTCCGGTGACAGGATTAAGTTTGGAAGTGCAGTCTCAATCTCAGGTGATTACCTGGCTGTCGGTGCTCCTGATGAGGACATCGCAGGTGATGATAACCTTGGTTCAGTATATGTTTACAGACGCAACAACGGTACCTGGAGCCAATCTGCTAAATTGACAAGCCCAACCAACGATACTTATAAACAATTTGGAAATGGTGTTGCAACTGACGGAGATTATATTGCGGTAGGGTCATTCAATGACCTTCAAGGTGGTCAGGTTTACATCTACACCAGAAGTGGTAACAACTGGTCAAAAACTGCTGATATCGTTCCAAGTCCAGCAGCAGTTTCATTTGGTTCTGCTATTGCATTTATGGGCGATATGGTGTTGATAGGCGCTAGAGGTGACCGTAACGGTGAAGGAAGCGTATATGTTTATCGCCGT
>JAGQWW010000556.1 GCA_020436955.1 Saprospiraceae bacterium
GGAAGATTTCCTTTCCGGAAGCATTGTATACATGGATGAGGATCTCTTCGTTAAAATCCTTTTTCAAGTGAGCATAATTTGCTACCGGATTGGGATACAATTCCACTTGCAATATTTCAGCGGGAACATTGTTTTGCGCAGAGGTTTTTTGCTCACCTTGCAAAAAGCCCACAGTAAGATTTTGGAAAGGTCCGATAACAGTTTCTCCGACGGCAGATTGAACAAGGGCATTGCCGGATGCCATTTCGGCTCCTGAACTTCCTATCAATACAAGTGAAAGAGACTGGGACCAAATCCCCCCTGGGGCAGCTAGTAATAGAATTAAAATCAAATTTTTCATGACTACTGATTTTTAATGAATAAGTGATTTGGGGTTTGTTTGAAATCGATGTTTCAAAGTTGCACCCAAAGCGCTCCTACCCTGTTGCCGGTTTCGGACAGGCTGTTGCTCATTTCGGCACTAATTGATTATCAATTAGTTAGGAAAATATTTTTCCTTAAAAATTTGTTGATTATTTTAGTAGGATGAAAAACCCCATTCACCTAACAACCTTTCTACTGCTATCGCTACCATTGTTTTCACAACAATCGATGATCGATAGCCTGGAAAAAGCCCTGGTTACCGCCCGAGAAGACACTTTTAAGGTCCAAATGCTAGGCAATCTGGCTTATTATACTTTTAACACGGATCCGGAAAAAAGCCTGGAGTATGCCAATCAGACGCTGGCATTATCAAAAAAATTAAATTACCTGGGTGGAGAAGTAAATGGCTGGTACAAACGTGCGCTTGCCAATCTGTCTATGGCCAATATGGATACAGCCGCTTATCAAATTGATCGCGCACTTGAACTCGCTTTGGAAGACGGCAATGCGAATAGAATTTTGGGGGTCTACAATCTTGGTGGTGTAATTTATGACCGGAAGGGGGATATGGATAAGGCAATTGATTACATCTTTGAATCTGCGAAAATAAGTGAACGAATTGGTGACACCCTGGGTGCTTCAGGTGCCTATACCAACCTGGGCGAAATTTATGACCGAAAAGGCGAGATTAACCTGGCACTTGATTTTTACAGGAAGGCATATAACCTTTCCAAAATCAGCAACGACACTATGAATGTGGTTGCTTCCGCCAATAATCTGGGTGGCATTGAACCAGACCTGGAAAAAAGACTTGCCTACCTGGAAGAAGCTTTGGCACTTGCCAATACAACCAATTTTGACAATGGGAGAGGATACGTTTACACCGGGTTAGCAGCCTATTATTGGGACATCAAAAAAGACACAAAAAAGGCCCTGGAGTATTACAGGAATGCGATTTACTATTCCATGAAATCCGGTGACAATTTCAATGCCGTGTCTGTTTATACCGATATCGGTGCGCTTTTTTCCATTTTGGGACAAAGAGATTCGGCTTTGTATTATTTAAATAAAGGAAAAAATCTTTCACAGGATTATGGAGTGGAAGAACAGCAAATTGAATCAAGAGTCGAACTGGCCAATCACTTCGAAAGATATGGTCAATTTCAACCAGCTTACCAAAACATAAAAGAATTGGTAGCCTTGAAAGATAGTATGTTCAATCATTCATTGGCTCAACAATTGGCGATAGCAAATACCAAATACGAAACAGAAAAAAAGGAAGCACAGATAGCGGAACAGGAACTCAAATTGGCCCAGGAAGTCAACACCCGCAACCGCATCATCTTCGGTTCTTTAATTCTACTCTTAATTGTAGCCGGTATATTTCAATGGTATTTTAGTCGGCAGAAAATCAAAAAGAAAGAAGCAGAACTTGCACTCGAAAAGGAATTGGAAGAAGCAAAACGACTCAGAGAACTGGACAACCTGAAAACCAGTTTCTTCACCAATATTTCTCATGAATTAAGAACACCACTCACACTTATTACCGGTCCCCTTGAAGCTGTTTTGGATGGTGAAACGGAAAATGCCGCTCGGGAAGACCTGGAAATGGCCCACTCCAATAGTAAAAAGCTGCTGGCCCTGGTAAACGAGATATTGGATCTTTCCAAACT
>JAGQWW010000557.1 GCA_020436955.1 Saprospiraceae bacterium
TATTAGTGGAGAAAATTACCGGATTTTCATCCCAATTACGACAATGCTGCTTTTTAGTATTTTAATTAGTGTGGTGCTTTATTTGATACGTAGGTTTTTTTAGGTGATCCCCTATAAGAATGTACAAAGGTATAAGGTACTCCAGGGCAATTAACCAATAATTTTCCTGAAAAACCCCATACTTGTAATGGCTATAAGAAAGCATTGCGGTTAAGGACCACACTACTACGAACCTAAAGTTGGTGAAAACACTCAAAAATACCGGTACCACTAAATACCAGGGATGCACGGTTGCACTCAAAAGAAGGTAAATCAAAAATGAGGTCAATAACATTGATATATACGATTTACTCCCATTCCATTTCTTTAGAAATGCCAGATATAATATTACCAGCAACGAAATTACCCCAAGCGAAGGTCCTATGTAGGCAATTTGATTATACCCTGTAAACCAATAGCCTACTTCCCGAACGATGTAATACAGGGAAGCATTAAATTCGAATTTTCTAAAATATAGGTCAAAACTGTCCAGGAAATTTTGAATCAAATTGGAGTCAAAAAATGGAAGACAAAGGACAAGGAAAAACGCAACTGTGATGATTGCCCAAACAAACCCTTTTTTCCAACCTAAATATCGAATGGTAGCCGGTAAAAACATTAATGGAAGTAACTTGGATCCAATGGAACCTGCAAAACCAGCTGCTCCAGCAAGGTTTCGATTGGTAAAAAGGTAAAATAGACCGAGTGCAAGAAAGAAAACCATGGCACCTTCAAAATGCAGATTTCCAATGACTTCCAAAATAACCAACGGATTCAGTACATACCATATAGCCCGATTTTTATCCAAATTCAATAAACCCAGGATTTTGAAAAGGAACCAGATGGTACCCATTTCGAAAAGGAAAAGTACCAGCTTTAATAAAACAGCAAAAGAGACTACAGATGAACTCATAAAAGCCGCACTGCCAAACAATGCTTGTAAAACAGGAGGATAAATGGTAAAGTAATCCGGTGAATTAAGGTTTGCATAGAGCTCAGCCGTTAAGCCCGGGATTAGTTGTCCCTCCTGCATGTAAAAGGAAGGTGGGTGCGCCAGGGGATTGATTCCCTGTGTCCATAATATGCCGTCCCAATAAAATCGATAGATATCGTCAGACAGATTAGGAAAGGAAAAGATTAATAGTAATCGGGCAAAAATGCCGACAAAGAGAAAAAATCGAAGCTGAAAACCATCTTTTATAAGTAGCCACAGTACCAGCACAATGGCACACGGCGTCCAGTACAACAGTATTCCCAGAAAATCGGTTTGCTCTACTTTATATCCAAGACCTACTATGCCAAGTAAAAAGAGTATACCCAGCATCCATTCCTTCCAGGCAGGGATATGTGTAGCTTTGGGTCTCATTTGAGGGAAAGATGCCTTAAGGTGTAATAGAAAATGGTTCCGTATCCAAAGCTCAACAGGATATGGAAAATCAAAAAGTTATAGTTCTCTAATAATAATCCGGCTACAAATCCACCAAGGAAATAAATAGCCATCACCCCTTCCAACAAGGTGGTCCAACCCAGTTTTCCGATATTGTATTTCTTGTGTGAAAAGGAATCAGTTATTTTCTGGATATTAAATTTGGGCGTTCTAACAAAGGGTGATTTTTTGCCGAAATATCCTTGTAAGACCGCAACGC
Source organism: Saprospiraceae bacterium (assembly GCA_020436955.1). GTDB lineage: Bacteria > Bacteroidota > Bacteroidia > Chitinophagales > Saprospiraceae > JAGQWW01. The sequence goes on from JAGQWW010000557.1 coordinate 1,686, forward strand.
TGTTATGCAAGGATAAGCCCATACTTAAAGCTAGAAATAGTGGAAATAGCAACACAAATTTTAGCACTCGCTTCAAATATGATCCCTGTTTTTTCAAGTCTGCTTCGATATTTCCAACATAATAGACTGCTATTATTCCTATCCAACCAATAAGGAATAGTGTGAAAATATCTGCATCTATCCCTAGTGCATGAAATCCAAAAATGAGCGGTACACTAAATACCCCTATCAGGAATACGAAAAGAAATATGCCACTGGCTAATAAATGCAGGGTTGTATGGACTTTTTTGCCCAGAGAGAGGTCAGAGCGCCACACGGCAGGTAACATTTTGCGGGCTGTCT
>JAGQWW010000558.1 GCA_020436955.1 Saprospiraceae bacterium
TTAATTAGAGCGCCAGAAGAATGGAGTAAACAATAATAAGACTGTAAATAACTCCAATCGTCCTAGCAGCATTAAGAACGAAAGAATCCACTTTGCGGTTGCAGGAACTGCAGCAAAATTATCTACAGGTCCAACCGTTCCTATACCTGGTCCTACGTTACTAATGGAAGTTGCTGTTGCACCAATTGCACTGAGGAAATCCATGCCGGTCATAATCACTAAGATGGAACCAACCAGGAAGGTCATTAAGTACAACAATAAGAAAATAATCACATGAGTGAGGATTCTCGGAGCAACAACTTGTCCATTTAATTTTAAAGGAACAATGGCTCGTGGGTGAATAATTCTTTTAAACTCCAGATAGGTATTTTTGAAAAATACTAGATGGCGAATAATTTTAATTCCGCCTGCCGTGGATCCGGCACATGCACCCAAAAAGATAATAAGGAAGAAAATGAATGTGAGACTTTCACTCCATTGAGTATAATCTGCAGAAACAAATCCGGTAGTTGTAAGCAAAGAAACAATTTGAAATAAGCTGTCTCTAAAGGATTGCTCCCAACCTGTCTCAGAAATATTGTGAACCGGAATAGTTATCAAAATAACAAGTACAATCACCAGTCCTAAGTACACTTTGAACTCATCAATCTTCCAAACCTTATACCATTTGAATTTCAAACTCCAATACAATACCGTGTAATTGGTTCCTGCCAAAAACATAAAAATGATAATAGGGTATTGTATCAATGGACTGGTGTAGTGTGCAATACTTGCATTTTTGGTTGAAAACCCTCCCGTGGCCATGGTTGTAAAGGCATGGTTGATGGCATCAAAAACAGTCATTCCACCAAAGGTAAGAATTACAAAAAGTGCTATGGTTAAACCTAAATAGATAAGCCATAAGCGCTTGGCTGTTTCCCTAATCCGGGGATGGATTTTATCTGAGGTAGGTCCAGGTGCTTCAGCTACAAAAAGCTCAATACCTCCAATACCTAATAATGGAAAGATGGCTACCGTTAAAACGATAATACCCATCCCTCCAATCCACTGCGTTAGGCTTCGCCAAAACAAAACTCCGGAAGAAACAGATTCAATATCAGTCAGAACAGAGGCACCGGTAGTAGTCATACCGGACATGGATTCAAAAAAGGCATCTGTAAAAGAAGGTATCGCACCACTAATCATGTAGGGTACACTACTAAAAGTAACCATCGTTAACCAACCTAGGGAAACAATAAGCATTCCTTCCCTTTTGTTGACATTATTTACCGGCTTAAATCTCGCGAAATACAAAAGCAGACCAAAACCAATTGTAATCATGGCAGAATACACAAAGGTCATATGGTCGCCGCTTTCCATGATAAAGCTTACCGGAAGACATAGCAACATAAATCCACCAATAATGATGGACAAAACGCCTATTACGTTTGTGATCGGAGTTAGATTTATCATTGGAATTTCAACGTGTACTATTACTTATCTGAAATATTGCTCAATCTTTCCTATCGCTTCAGGAAGCGCGAAAATAATTACCTTATCATCTACCTGGAATTGAAAATCTCCTGTCGGAATCAAACTTTCTTCGCCACGAATAACGCCTCCTACAAGTGCCGTTTTTGGAAATTTAAGATCCCGTAATGGCTTCTTGGTCAATCGATTTTCCTTGTGGATTACAAATTCAATTACCTCCGCATCCACGCCATGTAAACTCGTAATGGCCTCTACTCTACCCTTTCTTACAAACCGGAAAATATTATTAGCAGCAATTAGCTTTTTGTTGATAAGGGTATCTACTCCGATATCCTGGGAAATGAAAGTATATTCTCTGTTTTCAACCTGGGCAATGGTTTTAAAAACACCATGATTTTTAGCCGTCAAACTTGCAATAATATTAGTCTCTGAATTTGGCGTCAAGGCTAAAAATGCATCCATTCTGCTAAGGCCTTCTTCTTCAAGCAAACTAATGTTACTTCCATCTCCATTGATAACTAGCGCATTGGAAAGGCATTCT
>JAGQWW010000055.1 GCA_020436955.1 Saprospiraceae bacterium
GTTTGAAGATACTTTATTGGTTTGCCGTTTAATTGATGCAAAATATCCGGATTACAACGCGGTTATCCCTGTTGAAAATCCTAATGTTTTATCAGTAAGCCGTACGGATTTCCAAAATTCACTTAAGCGTATTTCTATTTACGCCAATAAAACCACCAACCAGGTAGTTTTAAACCTATCTGAAAACAGCCTTACAATTTCTGCACAGGATTTGGACTTTTCCAATGAAGCTACGGAGCAGATGACGTGTAATTATGTCGGAAGCCCTATTCAGATTGCATTTAATGCAAAATTCCTGGTTGAAATGTTGACTATTTTGGGTAGTGATGAAGTGAAGCTTGAAATGTCGACTCCTTCCAGAGCCGGTATTCTTTTACCCGGTGAAATGGAAGAAGGAGAAGATATCTTGATGCTTGTGATGCCGGTAATGCTAGGCAGTTAATTTACACACCTAAGGCCAAATCCACCTTAAATTCGACCTGTATGTACAACTATGGGCTGTTTGTCTTTTTGTTTTTCCTGCTGGTCGGATGTGCTGACGAGTCGGAAAAGAACACTAAAATTGATTTTACTACCTTAAGCCCAGAAGAGGTCAGTAAGGCCTGGCAACGTGCTATCGATGTAAATGATTTCTCCACGGCAAAAGCGCTAAGTACAGATAAAACCAAAGAGTTTGTTGCCTCAATTGAAAAGCTGATTGGTGACGATCCGGCATTGGAAACAGTAGATACCACTATTTTTGTATCTATGGAGTGTGAAACCATTGATTCTGATGCAAAGTGTATTTATCGTTTCAGAATCGAAGGGGATATTGTTACCGACAGTTTTTTTCTTAAAAGAGAAAACAACCAATGGTTGATAGACATCCAGGAAGAGGTTTTCCTGGATGATGGAGAAACAGAAGAATTGATTAATGAGTTAAACAATTCGGAGGATAATTTTTTTGAATAAAAAAATTACTGATGAAGGTCGGATTATTCTTTGGGTCTTTTAACCCGATACATATTGGACATATGATCATCGCCAACTATATGGCGACTCAGACAGATTTGGACCAGGTTTGGTTGGTGGTCTCTCCACAAAACCCCTTGAAAAAGAAATCAACCCTGGCAAAAGATTATGATCGATTGCACCTTGTCCATTTAGCTACTGAAGATAATGATTTGCTGAGGCCTTCTGACATTGAATTCTCCTTACCCAAGCCATCCTATACCATAGATACCCTTGCTTACCTGAAAGAAAAACATCCTACCTACGAATTCATTTTAATTATGGGCGGTGATAATCTTTCAACCCTTCATAAGTGGAAAAATTTTGAGTTGCTTTTAAGGGACTTTTCCATTTATCTTTATAAAAGGCCTAACTATACGAATGAAGTGGATTTGGATTTAAGTAGGGTCCATTTCTTTGAAGCGCCCATGTTAGACATTTCTGCTACTTATATCAGGAATTGTATTAAGGAAGGAAAATCTATAAGATATTTAGTGCCTGAACCCGTTTATAGATACATGGAAGAGCAACCTATTTATCGTTAAGTATTAAATCGTTACTATTTTGATGAACCGTGAAATTGAGAGCCAATTCACCGGTCGGATTTTCCTGAAAGGAATAGCACCGGAGGCACTTGATCAGTACCTGGCCATGGGCTGGTATCGCATGGGGCTAACGATTTTTACAACCCATTTCCTTTTTTTCGACCATGAAATCCTATCTGCGATTTGGTTGAGGGTTCCACTTTCTAATTACCATTTTAAAAAGAGCCTCCGAAAGGTAATAAACAAGGCAAAGAGCGAATTTACCGTATCCTACCGAAAGGCTAATCTTGATGAAGAAAGGGAAGCTCTTTACAGGAAATATACCACAGCTTTTAAAGGTAGGTTGCCGGTAACTCTCCGCAGTTCTCTGCTGGATGGAGAAAACATGAATCCCTTCAATTCCTTTGAAGTTAATGTGCATCATGGTGACAAACTAATCGCCTACTCTATTTTCGATTCAGGCAGGAATAGCATTACCTCTATCACAGGTGTATATGACCCGGATTACAGCCAATATAGTCTGGGGTTATTTACCATGCTGATGGAGATTGAATATGCCATGGAACATGGTTATGAATATTTTTATCCCGGTTATTTTGTTCCGGGAAACGAACGATTCAATTACAAGCTGCGAACCGGGCAATCTGAGTTCTACGAATTGAAAAGTAAATCATGGTTGCCGATTGAACACTACAACGAAGAAAAGATTCCCATCCAGACCTTAAAAGAGAAGTTGAGTAGATTAGAGGCAAGGATGTTGAATACCGGTTTAGATGTAAAGATGTGGCATTATCCATTTTTTGAAGCAAGAATGATAGAGCTTTGGTCCGTGATGTATTTGGAGTATCCGGTTTTTATTGAATTGGAACCTGAAAAGGAAAAGCACGGGACTTTTGAAGTGATTATTTACGACTTGTTCCAGGAGCTATACGTTCATCTAACTTGCAAAACGTTTGAATCGCTGCCATCCAATTATAATAAAACCTGGCTAAGTCACTTACTGGATGACAAGTACTTCGCTGACATCCTTGTTATGGATCAGATTCATCATTATGATGAAAACGAGGAGCGGTTTATTGATTACTTCCTGTAATTGAAATATTCCATTGCTCTAAAGCGTGGTTTTCTTTTTGGCGCATAATTTTTGCTTCTTCTTCTGACTTATCTCCATAGCCACTCAGATGGTACACACCATGGATAATAACCCTTCGTAATTCGTTTTCAAAGGTTGTTTCGAAGCTATTTGCATTGTCTTTTATGCGGTCAATGCTTATAAAAATATCCCCTTCAATGTTGGGAGGCTCCTGGTAGGGAAAAGTAATGATGTCGGTAAGGGTATCGTGGTCGAGATATTCGATATTTATGTTGTGCAGGTAAGCGTCTGAGCAAAAAACAAAGGTCAGCGCCACAAGGTGCTGACCTTCTTCATTTATTATTTTCATGATCCATTCTCTTACAAGATTTTCATCTTCTAAAAGAAATGTAATGTCCTCGGTAAAAAATTGGATTGGGTCAATCTCAGTGTTTTCAGCATCTTGCTGTGGAAACATCATATATTGAAACACATTTCAACAGTGCTACCATTATTTTTAAATGCGATCTCGTCGCAAAGTGCTTTCATAAGAAATACACCTCTACCACCGCATTTGCAGATATTTTCAGGTGCAGTTGGATCAGGAAGATTATCATAATCAAACCCGTTTCCTTCGTCTGAAATTCTGAATTCAATACGGTTTCGCTGTTTACGGAGTTTAACTTCGACGCATTTGTTTTCGTCGTAGTTGTTTCCGTGGCGAATGGCATTGGTCACAGCCTCTGTAAGGCTGATCAAAATGTTACCTTTTTTATCTGGGGAGAGCTGGTATTTAAGTACTACATTATCTACCAGATTTTCCACTTCGGCAACATTCTGAGGATTGGATGTTAGTTTTAACATAAAGTCCGCTCAGTTTTTTTGAAACTAAATACACCAATAATCAATGCTATAAACAAGCATTTGACTGGGATGTTCTCTCAGAATGGATACGTTCGTGGGAATATAAAAGAGTATAAACTCTTGTTTTTATTGGTTTTTCAAGGAAAGTGTCACAAAGATCAGGGAAAAAGGAATGCGAGTCAAGGGTACATATAAAACTTTTTTAAAATCTTATTACTTGAAAAATTAATTCCCTTTTTACAAAAGTGTCTTTCATTTAATTATATAACAAGATTTTGTTAAAATGAAGAACATATTTTTTAATTACCTATAATTGGTGAAATGCGATTTTGAATTATAAGTATATGTTAATGCCGGATGTGAATAAATGCAGGAATCTTTGCCATATTCTTTAAATTGCCAATTCTAAAATGCAAAACGTTTGGACCAGGAAGCAAAACAGCAGGAATTTCTTTCCATTCTTAAAGGCTTAAATGAAAACCAGGCCAGAGCCGTCAATACCATTGAAGGTCCTGTATTGGTATTAGCGGGACCGGGGACCGGTAAAACACATATTCTGGCAGCCCGCATTGGAAAAATTCTGCTGGAGACGGATGCCCTACCCCACAATATTCTTTGTATGACCTTTACAGAGGCTGGTGTTTTGGCAATGCGAAGAAGGTTGGTCGATTTCATAGGTCCCGACGCTCATAAAATCAATATTCACACTTTTCATTCCTTTTGCAACAGGGTCATTAGAGAAAATCTCGAAATTTTTGGAAGGCAAAATCTTGAACCTGTTTCTGAGTTGGAGCAAATGGAAATATTGCAGGAGCTCCTCAATGCATTACCACCTGACCATCCGTTACGATTAGGACGAGGAGCTGATGGAAATTATTACATCAACCATTTAAAAGCTCTTTTCAGTCAGATGAAATCGGAAGACTGGACCCCTTCATTAATTGAGTCTAGGGCAACGCAGTATTTGGCGGATTTACCTAATCGAGAAGAATTTATTTATAAGAGAAATACAAAAGAGTTTAAAAAAGGAGACCTAAAACAAGCCGCTTTTGAAAAGGAGGAAAAGCGAATGAAGGAGCTTGTGGCAGGTGCTAACTTGTTTCCACGCTTTAATGCTTTAATGGAAAAGTACCAGCGTTACGATTATAATGATATGATCTTATGGACGTTGGAAGCATTCAAAAAAAATGAATGGTTGTTGCGAAATTATCAGGAACAGTTCCTGTATATCCTGGTCGATGAGTTTCAGGATACCAATGGTGCCCAAAATGAAGTTTTGCAACTATTGATTTCTTATTGGGAAGACCCTAACCTTTTTATTGTAGGTGACGATGACCAAAGTATCTATGAATTCCAGGGAGCGCGATTAAAAAACCTGACTGATTATTACCACCAGTTTAAAGGGTCCGTAGATTTAATTGTGCTTAAAAATAACTACCGAAGTACTCAAGGCATATTAGATGCTTCAAAAAATCTAATAGGATTCAATGATTTAAGAATCATCAATACGCTTCAAGATATATCCATCGAGAAGAGTCTATTAGCTTCCAATAAGCAATTGCAAGCAATTAGTACCAAACCCGTTTTACGGGAGTATGATTATGAATTTCATGAATTGGTCCATATCGTCCAGGAGCTTAAGGCATTGCAAACAACGGGTGAGAACCTGGAAGAAATCGCTATTTTATATGCAAAGCACCGACAGGCAGACGATTTGATAAAATTGTTGGAGAGCTTTGAAATCCCTTACCAGGTCAGAAAGAAAACGAATATTCTGAATTTGGTAACAATTCATCAGCTCATAGAAATACTTAATTACCTGCGAGAAGAATTAAGATTGCCCTATTCAGGAGAACACAGGCTATTTAAAATACTGCATTTTGAATGCTGGGGCAATTCATCCAACGATTTGGCGAGAATAACCTACCACCTTGCCAGAATTGAAAAAGAAGACCGACCATTTTGGCGGAATATATTAATCGATGGTAACTATTTAAAAGAAGATATTGGTTTAAATGAAATTCAATCATTAACCAATGCCGGAGCTGTTATGAACCGCTTGGTGGGTTTGGTTGAAAATACATCTTTGCCCCATTTGGTGGAAGCTATCTTCACCCAAACCGGATTGTTACAAACTGCCTTGGAAAGCCCTGATAAGCTTTGGAGAATCCAGGTTTTGTATTCATTTATGGATTTTGTGAAAGAAGAATGTTTCCGTGATCCGGATACTACGCTGGCCGGATTGTTAGAAACATTGCAGAGTATGGACAGGCATGGGATTTCTATTGATTTGGAAAAAGATATCCTTGCTGAGAAGGGTGTACAATTGATGACTGCGCATGGAAGCAAGGGACTGGAATTTAAGCGTGTATACCTGCTTCATTGCACAGCTGACTATTGGGAGCCCGGGAAGTCAGGTAATAACTATAAGTTTTCCATTCCCGATACTTTGTCTTTTTCCGGTGAAGAAGATGCTATGGAAGCTCGTCGTCGATTATTTTTTGTGGCGATGACAAGGGCCAAGGAAGACTTGATTATGGGTTACAGTTTGAAAAAGAATGAAACCAAGGAGCAGCGAAGAGCAAGATTTTTGGATGAATTGGATGCAACCTCTGATTTGCAAAAAGAAAATCCTGTAATACCTCAAGCAGAAATTACCCTTGCCAAAGCCTATCTTTTACAACAAAATCAACAAAGCCCGAAAGAAAACTATAGCCCGGAAGAATTGGATAAGCTATTGGAAGGATTTGTACTTTCCATTACCTCGTTCAACAAGTATATAGAATGTCCAAAGTCCTTCTTTTATGAAGATGTCTTACTGGTGCCTTCACTGTATTCAGAAGCGGCATCCTATGGTTCGGCTATGCACCGTACCTTACAATTTGTCTTTGAATACATGCTCCGCAATGAAGAAAAGCAGTTCCCTCCTTTAAAATCAGTTATCGAGTCTTTTGAAAATGAACTCCACCGATATAAGGGGTATTTTTCTGCTGAACGATTTGAATTGCGGTTGCAGTCAGGCAAACATCACCTTGAAAAGATTTATGAGCAATGGATGCCCTCCTGGCATAAAAAAGTAAAACTTGAGTACAGAACAAGTCCATTAGAAATTCAGGATGTACCGGTTACCGGGATTATTGATAAAATAGAATGGGATCAAAATAATCTTGCATTGCTTGTTGACTATAAAACAAGTAAACCAAAACCTGAACATCTGAGTGAACCGAAAGGCAGTCAACCTTACGGAGGCAAATATTGGAGGCAGTTACTTTTTTACCAACTTTTAGCAGAGGAAGATCCCAGGATTCAGGCGAATGCATACATGGGTCAAATAGCTTACCTGGAGCCGGATACAAGTGGAGATTACAATCAAGCGTCTGTAGTGTTTACCAGTGAATGGAAAGCTCAAATGCGGATATGGATTAAGGAAATTTACCAGAAAATCATGTCCCATGAGTTTGATGAGGGTTGCGAAAAAGAGTATTGTGTATGGTGCAACTTTGAAAAGGAAAAATCCTTCCCTGATTCCTTAAGCAACACTGCTATCGAAGAATTGGACGACTAAGCCCAGTAGGTGGAAACACCATGCCCGAAAATTTCCATTTCTCAACTTTCCGGTATCCGTATATCGTAAATGAAAGAGGGTGTAAATCATCTGATCTACACCCTCTTATCTTTGTTCGATTTTATTTTGGAAAACGATTATTCAACTATAATTAACGTCCTTCATCCTAAATCTTCCATCTTCCATCTTCCATCCTTCATCTTTTATTTTTTATTTTTCCAACATAATTTTCAACACCTCCTGCATCCGGTTCACATAATGGAATTTCAGTCCTTTTATGTATTCAGGATTGATTTCATCCACGTGTTTTTCATTTTCTTCACAAAGGATGATCTCTTTCATTCCTGCACGTTTGGCCGCCAGAATTTTTTCTTTGATTCCTCCTACAGGAAGCACCTTTCCACGCAGGGTGATTTCACCGGTCATTGCCACATAAGGCTTTACAGCTTTATGCAAAAATGCGGAGGTCAAGGCAGTCAACATGGTGATACCGGCAGATGGACCATCTTTGGGAATGGCTCCTTCCGGTACGTGTACATGGATATCGGTTTCTTTAAAAGAAGCAGGATCAATGCCCAGTTCCTCAGCATTGGATTTTATATAGCTTAACGCAGTACTAGCCGACTCTTTCATCACATCACCGAGGTTACCGGTCAAGGTAAGTTTGCCGGAACCTTTGCTCAAACTTGATTCAATAAAGAGGATTTCACCACCTACGCTGGTCCAGGCCAATCCAACTGCCACACCCGGTATGCCGGAATCCTGATACATATCCTTAGATATTTTGGTTGGGCCCAAAATATTTTTAAGCTCTTCAGCTTTCACGGATACATTATATTCTTCCTCCATGGCAACGTTCTTGGCAACATTTCGCATCACCCCTGCCAGCTGCCTATTTAAGGACCTTACACCGGACTCTCTGGTGTATTCCATGATGATTTTCTTGATGACAGCCTCAGAAAGTTTAACCTGGCTGGCTTTCAATCCATGGTCCTCCCTTTGCTTTGGTATTAAGTGACGCTTTGCTATTTCAACTTTTTCCTCTGTTGAATATCCGCTGATATCAATGATTTCCATTCTATCCAACAATGCAGGTTGAATGGTAGTAAGAGAGTTAGCTGTAGCAATAAACATCACCTTGGAAAGGTCATACTCCAGTTCAAGATAATTGTCGTAGAAGGTAGAGTTCTGCTCCGGATCCAATACTTCCAATAATGCAGAAGAAGGGTCACCTCTAAAATCTTTACCAACTTTATCGATTTCATCTAAAATAAAAACCGGATTGGATGAACCCGCTTTTCTCAACGATTGCACTATACGTCCTGGCATCGCTCCAATATAGGTCTTACGATGACCTCGAATCTCTGCTTCATCATGCAGACCGCCCAGAGACATACGTATGAAATTCCTGTTCAAAGCTTTGGCAATGGACTTGCCCAAAGAGGTTTTACCAACACCAGGAGGTCCTACCAAACATAAAATAGGAGCCTTCATGTCTCCTTTCAACTTCAACACTGCCAGATGTTCCAAAATACGGTCCTTTACTTTCTCCAGACCATAATGATCTTTGTCCAATACCTGGCGAACCTTTTTAAGGTCAAAATTATCCTTGGTGAAATCTTCCCACGGAAGGTCAATCATAACCTCCAGGTAATTGAGCATAATAGAATACTCAGCTACCTGAGGATTCATCCTCCGAATTCTTTGTATTTCTTTTTCAAAATGGTCTCTGACTTTGTTGGACCATTTTTTCTTTTGAGCTCGTTTAACAATCTTTTGGATTTCCTCTTCTTGTGGATTTTGTCCCAACTCTTCCTGTATGGTTTTGAGTTGTTGATTGAGGAAATAATCCCTTTGTTGCTTTTCGATATCAGTACGAACTTTAGCCTCAATTTGGTCTTTCAATTCCAATAATTGAAGCTCGGCGTCCATATGCTGTAGCAGCACTTTGGCCTTTTCATTGATATCTGCTTCCTCCAGAATATTCTGCTTTGCTTTAACCTTTATACCAAGGTTTGAAGTAATAAAATAAAGGAGGTTACTTCTATTGTCAATATTCTTAAGCAAAACGATAGCTTCACTCGGGATTTGTGGGGAAAGCTCAATGATCTGCTTTGCCTTATCCATAATGGTTGAGGTCAAAGCTTCAAATTCCAAAGGATTTTGTGGGACACCTTCCGGGAAAGCCCTGATTCGTCCAACCATAAATGGATCTTCGGAAATCATCTCTTCCAGATGAAAACGTTGTCTTCCCTGCAATATGGCCGTTGTGGAGCCATCCGGCATTTTTAACAAACGGACAATCCTTGCGACAGTACCTACTCGAAACAAATCCTGATCTTTAGGATCTTCGATTTTTGTCTCTTTTTGGGAAAGTACAGCTACCAGCTTTTGATCATTAAAGGCAGTATTAATAGCTTTAATGGACTTATCTCTTCCAACGGTAATTGGAATCACTACTCCCGGGAACAAAACAGTATTTTTTACAGCAAGAATTGGAAGAGACTCAGGAAGTGGTGTACCATCTTCAATTTCCATCTCTTCTTCTAATGATAACATGGGCATGAAATCACCATCGTCATCCAACTTTTGTTGCAAAAACAAGTCTTCCAAATTCTTCATGCGGTTTTTTTCAAAATTTATCGGTTAGGAATTATTCCTTTCCGGTTGAACGGCAAACCAATATAATAGCTGCCACCCTGTCATAATATATTTATAAAACGGGCAACAGCTATAGAGTCAACATTTATGCCATCCACTTAATGGGCTTAAATAAGCTTAAAGAAGCGACAAAAAGTCAGACAAGCTATCTCCGTTTCATACCAAATTGACGTCAAACCAATGTATCAGAATATTACATATTATAATTTGGCGTAATATTTGCTTTTTTATAATATGGACTTTGGTCCTTTTTGCTTATTGAACAAAACTATGCTCCTAAAAGGAGTTCTAACAAATTGTAATCATTCGTCACTTCGGTGGTGTAAAATCGGTTTTTCCATGGAAATGCAGGCTAAAAAAGTCGGCCCTACAGGTCGATTACTCCAAACGGCCCTATTAAGTTGGGTAATCTTAAGCTCCTTTTCACTCTTTTCCTCTTCATTACATGCTCAATGTACTTTTATCTGCAATGACAATGTAAATGTTACACTGGGTCCATCGGGCTTTGCAGTAGTCACGCCTGATTTGGTATTGGAAAACTATGAAGTTCAATGCCCGGGAACGAAGTACATCAATGTTATTGTAAATAATGTGCCCATAGGAGATACGGTCAATTGCGACCATCTTGGGTTGACACTTCCGGTAGCAATAGTAGATTCTGCTACTAATATGATGACGACCTGTACATTGACAGTAGAGGATAAAACGGGTCCTGTGATAAGTTGCCGAGATACAGTAGTTCTGTGTGGAATCAATACGGACAATTTTGATATGCCTTCGATTGTAGACAATTGTGATCCCAATCCTATTTTTTGGAGTACCGATAATTATTTGGATTTAACCTGTACTGGCGGTCCATATAATAGTGTGATTGCAAGAACCTGGTATGCCAGAGATAATATGAATAACCTGGCCAATTCCTGTGTTCAAAGAATATATTTAAAGACACCATCTCTTAGTGAAGTAGTTTTTCCACCCAACTATGATGGTATCGACAATCAAATGTTTGATTGCAGCGTATCAATAGTTGATTCAACTGTTACCGGTGTTCCAATGATTGATAGTGTTCCTATCACGGCTGCTTGTAAATTTCAAATATGGCACGAGGACAGTTACCTGGATATATGCGAAAATAGTTATAAAATAATAAGACTTTGGACGGTATTGGATTGCTGTTCAGGGGAAGATACCTCTGCTTATCAGATAATAAAGGTGATGGATACCACGCCTCCAACCATAAATTGCCCTGATACCTTGAGAGTAGGTACTTTGCCCGATA
>JAGQWW010000559.1 GCA_020436955.1 Saprospiraceae bacterium
TTTGTTTGGTTCTCCAATTGAAGCAAGGTTCATTTCCACTACGGCCGACAGAAATCTGCTTTTCCCTTTTACCTTATAGCCCTCAATCTCATCAGCTTTAAAACTCAATGATGGTCCCCCTTCAAATTCAGTAAAAAAAATGAGGTCTTTTCCCTTCGTTGTGGAGGGCCTCATCACTAATCCATCTAATGTGTCATTATCAACAAAGACCAATGCAGGTACAAAAACATTTTGTGCAAAGGCGGAAAAAGAAAGGAAAGTCAACAAGCAGAGTGAAAAAGCACTTTTCATTGGTTTAATTTTCAATTTGTAAAAGGCTTGACAAAATAAAAACTCCATCCGTAAAATGATTACCCTATTTTTATAAAATAATTCAAAACCCCGCTTGGAGCGCACAAAAAAGCAGGCCCGAATTATATCCTGTTAAACTAATTCTGTCGATAGCATTACCCATGTACCCAACGGTGATGCTTTTTTTTATTCCAGAATAGTTGCAACCAATTTTCGGTTTCCACCCCTGTTTCTAAATTCACACAGGTAAATACCTTGCCAGGTACCCAGGTTCAATCTCCCTTTTGTAATCGGAATTTGTACCGAACTACCCACGAGTGAGGATTTTATATGGGCAGGCATATCATCGGGTCCTTCAAGTGTATGCACCAGGAAAGGCATGTTTTCAGGTACCAGTTTATTAAAAATACTTTCAAAGTCTGTCCTTACATCCGGATCGTAATTTTCATTGATGGTAAGTCCGGCTGAGGTGTGCAGGATAAACAAATGCAACAATCCCTTGTCCGGCAAATCTCCGATGGCATTTTCAACCAAATCTGTTATAAGATGGAAACCTCTTGGAAATGCAGGTAAAGAAAAACTATATTGGCGCATACGGTCAGAATTCAATTGTTTCCCCATTCAAATGGGCAGATTTTAGACATTCTATCGGGAAACACTGTTATATTTAAGCCGTGAAGCTAATGCAAATTTGAAATTAATAAGCAATGACCAACGAAGAGCATTTAGACCCCTCAGAAGAAAATTTGGAAAGTGAAAACCCATCATCTGTTCCTTCAGCTGGACAGGTAAATCTAAGCCCAACGCGTGAAGTAATAGACGTTTCGAAAGTAGAAAACATCTATTCTAAGGTTAATAACGAGCTGAAAAAAGTCATCATCGGCCAACAAGACCTGATCGACCAATTGCTGCTCGGTTTGCTTTCCGGAGGTCACGTATTGGTAGAAGGGGTACCCGGCATAGCCAAAACGTTAACTGCAAAATTATTGGCAAAAACACTGGACATAGACTTTTCCAGGATACAGTTTACGCCCGACCTGATGCCAAGTGATGTTTTGGGAACTAATGTCTTCAATCTTAAAACTTCAGAATTCTCTTTTAATAAAGGACCGGTCTTTTCCAATATCATTTTGATAGATGAAATCAACCGTTCACCTGCCAAGACACAAGCGGCCCTTTTCGAAGTGATGGAAGAGTACCAGATTACGGTAGATGGTCAGACCTATGAATTGGACCTTCCATTTTTTGTAATGGCTACTCAAAACCCTATCGAACAGGAAGGAACCTATAAGTTGCCGGAAGCGCAGTTGGACCGCTTTATTTTTAAAATAAATATCGGACACCCAAGCCTGGAGGAAGAAAGAGCTATTTTAAGACGCTTCAAAAATGATTTCAATCTTGGTGCTGCCAAGGAAGTGAAAGCTGTTTTTAAAGCAAAGGATATTTTAGAAGCAAGGGCCGTGATAGAAAAAGTATACATCCAGGACAGCCTGTTGGATTATATTGCTGCTTTGGTCTATCAGACCAGAACCAGCGGTGACTTATATCTCGGTGCATCACCCAGGGCTTCTATTGCTCTAATGAAAGCCTCCAAAGCTATGGCTGCTATGAACGGAAGGGATTATGTTATTCCGGATGACGTGCGCTATGTTTCTTTCCCGGTCTTGAATCACAGGATTTTACTAACGCCGGAGAGAGAGATGGAAGGAATGGAAGTAA
>JAGQWW010000560.1 GCA_020436955.1 Saprospiraceae bacterium
GCTTCGAAAGGTGAAGTTTTTTTGAAATTGTTCTGCAGTGGCGAGGCTTCCTTTTTGGGTAAAAAGTAAACCCATATTTACCTGAAACCTTTTACTAAAAACGACGCCTGCCTGTAGGCCGATATTTATTCCAACTTTATCATATCCCTGGTAATTATCACCATCAATTTGTGATACATTTATACCACCAAGGGCAGCTACTTTGAAACGGTTTTGGCCTTGTAACAGGCCTACAGATAAAACAATCAGGGTTACAATGGTAATAGGTTTAATCATATGCGGGTAGCGATAGTGTAATTCCAAATTTATCGGAATTTTCGATATTTGTCCTGTTCGGCAATTATTTATTTAGAAATTGGTCATAATATGTTCAAATACACCAAAACGACGTTGGATAAGCTCGAAAATCTCTTTAAGGATATGGAATTTTCTGTTCGTTACGAAAAAGGAAGCTTCCAATCGGGCTATGCTTTGGTCGAAAGCAAGAAAATTGTGGTGATTAACAAGTTTTTTGATACGGATGGCCGAATAAATACCCTGTTGGAAATTTTGTCTAAAATTGAAGTAGATGTGGCTATGTTATCCGAGCGCTCAGACAAATTTTTCAAAGAGTTTCAAAAATATTATGTAGAAGCTGAAACCAATTCTGAAGTATAAGGTACGCTAATATTGATTCACTTTAAAATCATATTGCCATCTCCGTTTCATTAACATTATTGGGTACAGGTACCTCACAAGGTGTTCCTGTTATAGGGTGCAAATGCGAAGTTTGCCAATCCCCTGATCCCAAAGATAACCGACTGCGGACATCGGCCATGTTCACTGCCGGAGGAGTTAACCTGGTAATTGATTCCGGTCCCGATTTCAGACAGCAGATGTTGCGCGAAAAGGTGGACCACCTCGAAGCCTTACTCATCACCCACGAACACAACGACCACGTAATCGGCCTCGATGATGTCCGCCCTTTCAATTTTATTTACAGAAGAGACATGCCCGTTTATGCAACACCACGAGTAACCGCTGAACTCCAGATGCGATTCCCTTACGTGTTTGCTGAAAATAAATACCCGGGTGCACCCATGGTTAAGTTAATCGATATAGATCCGACACAAACATTTGAAGTTGGGCATATCAAGGTACAACCCATCCAAGTGTGGCACGGAAAAATGCCGGTCATAGGTTTCCGCATACAAAATATAACCTATCTGACCGATGTAAAAACGATGGATGAACCGGAAATTGAAAAGATAAAAGGAACGGACCACCTTGTCATCAATGCGCTGCACCACCAGGCCCATTATTCCCATCTAAACCTGGAAGAGGCACTTGAATTGATCCAAAAAATTAATCCCAGGAAAGCCTACCTGACCCATATTTCCCACCACATGGGATTACATGCCGAAGTCAATAAGGAATTGCCGGGAAATGTGGAATTGGGATATGATGGGATGGTGATTGGTTTTTAGTCTTTGGTGGCTATTGGCTTTTAGCTGTTGGCCTTTAGCTATTTGTCATTCGTACATCGTAAACCGTAATTCGTAAATATCTTTCATCCTCCAACCTTCATCTACCATCCCAGATCCCCAATCCCCAATCTCCCATCCCCAATCTCATACCTCATACTTCATACCTCCAAATTTACTCACCCTTCTTCGCAAAAGTATATCGGATACCCCATAAATGACGAAACACCAGGTCATCATCAATTAGGATTTGTGGTGCAAATTCGAGCATAAGTGAAAGTTGTCTGAAATCCTTTAATGGAAATACTTCCAATTGGGTAGGAATTACAATTGAATAAAATGGATCCAAATTGTCAAAAACAAAACTATTGATGCCTGCACCAACAGAAAACCGATGATATTTTCTTTCCTTAAAATTGTAAAAGAAGTCAAGTTCTAATAGTAGATCATCAAAGTCCCTGTTGGCAAATATTTTAGCTTCGCCACTTACAGCTTTGGTCTGAGATGTATTGATGCCCAGACTGTAAATGGAATAGCTCG
>JAGQWW010000561.1 GCA_020436955.1 Saprospiraceae bacterium
GCTATCAATTTTTACGGAGGTATGCAAATTGCCTTGCCGCAATTGGAAAAAGAAGGATTGAGAATGGAACTGGAAGTGTTAGACTCCAGGGCAAATGCCGGTTATGTAGAAAAGACCTTATTAGCCAATCCAGACCTCAAGCAAAAAGATTTGATATTTGGGCCCTACAGAAGAGATAACATTTCTTTGGTAGCTGATTTCGCCAGGAAAAACAATATTACCTTTGTTTCTCCATATAGTGCCTCATCAGGTTTATCGCCTTTAAATCCTAATTACATACAGGTAAATCCTTCTTTTAATACGCATTGTTACGCATTAACAAAGCACGCACTTGACCACTTTACCCCTTCCAATATTATTTTGGTCGCTCGCAATGAGCAGGAAAGCACCAGATTTCCAATCTTCCAGGATGCGATGAAAACCATCCTAATGACGACTGATTCTATGGAATTCAAGGAATTTATTGTTCCCTCTTCATACACTGATTTCGATGAAACTATGTTGGCAGAGTTCCTAGAAATGGAAGGTCCGGTTGCCTTTATAGTTCCATCCTGGTCGGATGAGATTTTTGTGAGCAATTTCCTTCGGGTCCTTGATATTGCAAGGATTGTAAACGAGGAAAAGGAAGTAAGGGTATATGGGATGCCACAATGGAAAGAATTCAGTAAGGTTGATTACGATTATTTTGAAAAACTGGATTTACATATCAGTTGTGCGTCATTTGTAAATGACAAATCCCTGGAAGTAAAGAAATTCAGAAAGGACTTTTTCAATAAATTTAATACCATTCCAACGGAAGAAGCTTATTTGGGATATGACGTGATGTTGTACTTCGGTAGAATGCTTTTAAAATATGGCACTAAGTTCCAATCTCACCTGGAAACTGAGCCAGGTCGTTATTTACAGGGAGACTTCAAAATTGAGCCGGTTTTACAAGCAGGCAGTACAGCTGAAGAACCTGGTCAAATCGAACAATTTGAAAACAAAGCCATTTTTATTTTAAGGTACAACGAATATCAATTTCAACCCAGTGGCCAATAAGCTACAACCTTAAAAGAAAAGCATGTATCAAAGTGTAAATCCAACAGACCAGGCGATCTTACATCAATTTCCAACCCTTAATCTCAACGAGTTAGAAGAAAAAATCAACCTGGCAAAAACTTCCTTTCTCCAATGGAGGGACACCTCTTTTGCAGAACGGGCCAGGGTCATCAATCAGTTTGCAGATCATTTTGAGCGCCGAAAGGAAGAGTTGGCTAAAATGATTAGTCTTGAAATGGGAAAACCTTATGGTCAGGCTGTCGGAGAGGTGGAAAAATGTGTATGGTTGTGTAGGTATACAGCAGAAATTGCAGAGGAAAAGTTACAACCTGTTTCAGTCGATACAGATAATCATAAAGAAGCACATATCTGGTATCAACCCATCGGCGGAGTGTTGGGGGTGATGCCCTGGAATTTTCCATATTGGCAAGCATTACGATTTGGCATACCCGCTCTGATGGCTGGTAATGTCGTATTTCTTAAACCTGCACCCAATGTGCCACGATGTGGTGCTTTTATAGAAGAAATTTTTCAGGAAGTGGTTCCTGATTTGCATCTTTTCCAAACTGTATATTTAAGTAACGAGGCCGTTAGTTCCCTTTTGGAAAACCCCTTTGTACAGGGTGTTGCATTGACTGGAAGTGAGCGGGCAGGTGCGGCTGTAGCCTCTAAAGCTGCTTCTGAAATCAAGAAGGCAGTATTAGAATTGGGGGGAAGTGATGCATTTGTGGTTTTGGAAGATGCAGATTTGCAATTAGCTGCTGAGGTTGGCGTTCAATCCAGGATGAATAATTCGGGGCAAACATGTATTGCTGCAAAACGATTCATCGTAGTGGAATCTGTAGCAGAGGAATTTATTCAACAGCTGAAAAATAATGTAATCAGACTATTGGTGGGCGATCCATTGGATCCCAACACGGATATAGGGCCACTTGCCAGGAG
>JAGQWW010000562.1 GCA_020436955.1 Saprospiraceae bacterium
GATGAGTTTGTATAAAGTTGAATCCGGTAAATTACACTATCCCCAATTTTTTGGCGAGGATCTGGTAGAAGGCTCTTTTGAAGATAAATTGGTGGTAGGAAATGATGCAACAGGAGGTTCTTATCCTCGATTCGAATCCAAGGAACAGGTTTTGAAAATTTCTAATTTCGGTAAAGGGATTGAATTCCTTGGTGGATTCAGACTCCAGGGTACTACGGTCTATGGTTATGGTTCGAAAGATTCACCGGCCAAAATTGAAGTGTATAATGACCAGAATATCAAGACATACAAAGGTCTCGGCGAGTTGTTTGTGATTAGAAAAGGAGAATTAATCGTTGCCGAACAAGTTGAATCTACCTTGTACTTCGATCAGGATTCTATCTATCATCCTTCTTTGAATATCCGATTTGATATTGCCACTAAAGAATTGGCTTTGAACAGAGGAGATAGAGCCAGTGACCGAAATCCGTTTTATAGTTCCATGCACCAGGTCAATATCAGTACAGATGATGTGGTTGCCTTCCTTGAAAAAGACTCTATTTTCTTTGGAAAGCAAAAGATCCAGGTTGGGTCGCGTGTGAATGAAGTGAGTTTTGAATCTTTAAAATATTTCAGGGAAGCGGATTATCGCAGAATTCAGAATATATCTTCTTACAATCCAATTGCCGTGATTAAAGTTGTGGCTGAGCAGGATGGCTCCAATATTCTGAGTGCGCACTATCTGGCCAAAAGGTTGGATTCCCGATTTACAGTTGAGAATATTAAAAGCTTGTTATATGACCTGGTTGCACAGGGTTTTATCAATTACGATAGTGATAAACAAGAGATAGAAGTTAAGGACAAAATATTTCATTACACAGAAGCTTCCACTCAAAAGGTGGACTATGACGTTTTTAAAATCAACTCCAAAACGGAAGGGACCAACGGTGTCTTTGATTTAAAATCGAAAACCATTGATATTGAAGGTGTTTCCAGTCTTGAGTTTAGTGAAAAGCAAAAGGTAGGAATGCTTCCTTTTAATGAAAGGGTAATTTTAAAAAGAAATCGTGATCTGGATTTTGACGGAAAAATCTTTGCAGGATTCACTACCCTACTTGGTAAAGGATTTCATTTTGACTATCATAAATTTCAAATCGATCTTGATTCAGCTCGGTATTTCGACATTTTTGTTCCAACCGGTGAAGTTGATAAAAATGGTAAAATACTGGCAGGCGCTATTGGAAGTCGAATTGAACATGTGACTGGTGTATTGCTTATTGATGCACCTGCCAATAAATCCGGTCGTGAGGACATTCCACTTTTCCCATCTTTACAAACCAAGGCGGAGTCATACGTCTTTTATGACAGCAAAAGTACTCAGGGAGGAGTGTATGACAGAGATTCGTTCTATTTCAAGTTAGATCCTTTCAGTTTTAATAGCCTTGACAAGTTTGGACCTCAAGATATCAGGTTTGAAGGTGAGATGTACTCCGCTGACATTCTTCCCAATTTCAGGGAAACCTTGGTCTTAATGCCGGGAGACTCCTCGCTGGGATTCGAAACCAAGACACCTCAGGAAGGTATGCCTGCCTATACGGGGAAAGGAAATTACAGGGGTGATGTTAGTTTGAGCAACCAGGGTTTCCTGGCAAAAGGTACTGTAGATTATCTGGGAGCTACCATCGATTCAGATGATATTATTTTCAAACCAAAACAAATGCTATGCTCAGCTGAACGTTTTGATTTGGAAGAAGACAGAGAATCTGCCATTGAGGTGCCTCAGGTGAGGGGTCTTGGCGTAAATATAGAATGGGTGCCTTACAATGACAGCATGTACGTTCGTTCAGATGAAGCTCCATTTGCTTTATTCCGCGAAGGAGAGTACAACCTTTCAGGAACCCTTATTCTAACACCAGGTGGTTTGAAGGCAAAAGGTACCCTGGATTGGGACAAAGCCAGCATGAGTTCTCAAATGTTCAATTTTG
>JAGQWW010000563.1 GCA_020436955.1 Saprospiraceae bacterium
TTGCGGTTTATTATAGTGGGATGTTTGCAGGTATTTTGCCCAACCAGGAAGGTATTTCCTGGGAGTCACACCTATTGGGCGGCATCGTAGGAATTTTTGTAGCTTATTGGTTTAAGGATGTGATAGAAATCGATGAAAAGCCAAAGAAGTATTCATGGGAAGAGGAGCCGGAAGAAGAAGGAAGATACTTTTTACCACGTGACACATTTGAAAAAACTAAACAACAGCGCAGAATTGAGCGCGAACAAGGTGGAGGATGGTATTCGTCTGATACCTTCTAAATCAATTGTTTCTAACCTGACATGAATTATTTTTACCAATATAATGGGAAAAAGTACCCACTTTCGGTTTCCAATGACCGGGTTGTGGTACGAACCCAAAACGCTCGCAGCCTTCAAAGTTCGGTCTTTTCTGAATCCGGCAATTTTGTCCTCAATATGTTTGACATAGAATGGCATTTGCCTGAGGCCGATGTCAGTATTTTAAAGGCGAGAAGAGACATTCCTGATAAACGTTCACTAAGAGATGAAGCCCGTCAAGTATTAAAAGCTGAACCGGATTTAAAATTTGCCGGAAGGGTTTTGATGGATCCGCGTTCCAAAACGCCTGTCTTATATACTGAGAATATTTTCATAAAATTCTCTTCCAAAATTAAGCTAGATGCTTGTGAGCGAATTTTTAAAAAGTATAACCTTTCGATAAAGTCCAGAGCTAATTTTGCAACGAATGCCTGGTTTGTAGCTGCTTCTTCAGGTATTGGACTTGATTTGTTTGCCTTATGCCAAAAGCTTCTTCAATTGCCCCAGGTGGAGCTTTGTCATCCGGAGTTGATAAGGCAGCGGTCTTTTAAAGCGATTCATCCTGACCAGTGGCATTTGGTTCCTTCAAAAATTGGGAAGCAAACAATCGAACAACATATTTCAGCGCTTGAAGCTCATCGCTTCGCTACAGGAAAGGGAACAACCATTGCTATAATTGATGATGGGGTGGATATCGACCATCCTGAATTTAGAGAAAGTGGAAAAGTAGTGGCCGGAAAAGATATCAGCCTGGGTACCAATGATCCAAGACCTAAACACGGCAGTGAAAATCATGGAACCGCCTGTGCAGGTATCGCATGTGCAGCCGGTAAAAAATTATCAGGGGTTGCACCCGATGCGCGTTTAATGCCCATAAGAATCAATGCAGTCGTCGGATCTATGGCAGAAGCCGAAGCATTTCGGTATGCAGCTGATAATGGAGCCGATATCATCTCCTGTAGCTGGGGACCGGTAGATGGACCATGGTATGACCCTTCCTCACCTGAGCATAAACAATATGTAGGATTACCGGATAGTACCCGATTGGCGATTGAATATGCCCTTGAAAAGGGTAGAGGTGGCAAAGGCGCTTTAATCTGTTGGGCTGCGGGAAATGGAAATGAAGATATCAAAACAGATGGTTATGCTTCCTTTTCGAAAGTGATAGCAGTGTCAGCATGTAATGATTCCGGGAAAAGGTCTGTTTATAGTGACTATGGTACCAATGTATGGTGTTGTTTTCCATCAGGTGATTTTGAATATATCCCCTTTAACCATCCACGTCCGCTAACACCCGGTATTTTTACTACAGACCGTATGGATTACCTGGGTTATTCAGGCGGAGATGTTACCAATAATTTTACCGGAACTTCTGCTTCGGCTCCTGGTGTAGCCGGCATCCTTGCCCTCATACTTGAGTCAGCTCCTGAAATAAGTAATGATGAAGCAAAGGACATTTTAAAAGCCTCTTGTGAACAGATAGACCGGGAAAACGGGAATTATAATGGGAAGGGCCACAGCAAATGGTATGGCTATGGGAGACCAAATGCTGCCAGGGCGGTCCAGATTGCATTGGATTACCAGGAAGATTCGGGTATTAGATTGGTAGTTTCCAAGGCATTGGTGGATCCAAAAGGGAGCGATAGGGGTAGGGAAAAGGTGGT
>JAGQWW010000564.1 GCA_020436955.1 Saprospiraceae bacterium
GTGACAACGCTGGTATCCTACTACGTGGTATTGATAAAGACGATATCCGTCGTGGTATGGTTATCTGTAAGCCAGGTTCTGTTAAACCACACAAACACTTCAAATGTGAGGTTTACGTTCTAGGTAAAGATGAAGGAGGACGTCACACTCCATTCTTCAACGGTTACCGTCCACAGTTCTACTTCCGTACAACTGACGTAACTGGTGATGTTGTTCTACCTGCAGGTGTTGAAATGGTAATGCCTGGTGACAACGTAACACTAGAAGTAAAATTGATTAATACAATCGCGATGGAAAAAGGTCTTCGTTTCGCGATTCGTGAAGGTGGTAGAACAGTTGGTGCAGGTCAGGTTACTGAAATCCTTGACGCATAAAACTGACTGATTCTCAGTCCTTTTATATAGAAAATGCGAAAATTAAGCATCCTTGTTTGGGTGCTTAATTTTTCGCTTATTGGAAGTTTGCTATTTGGCTTTCTTTTTGCTAAAAGCAAGCTGGTTAGCAAACTTTCAAACACGGGCGTAGCTCAATTGGTAGAGCGACGGTCTCCAAAACCGTAGGCTGTGGGTTCGATTCCTGCCGCCCGTGCAAAGAAAAAGAGCTTTTAGCTCGCCATTCGTAATCCGGTTGGATTGCTGATTAGTGAGACACTATTTTTTAACAAATGACGTCCACATTCTAATGGAAAAAATTAAACTGTACATTCTGGAAAGCTACAATGAGCTTATTAATAAGGTAACCTGGCCAAGTTTCAGCAGCCTTCAAAGCACCACTGTAGTAGTTATCGTTGCATCTGTTATCATTTCATTGGTTATTTTTCTAATGGATGGTGTTGCAAACAGCCTAACTCAATTCATTTACGGTCTGTAATTAACCGTCGGACCGTAAATAAATCCAATCTGTTGGTATGTCTGAAGAACAAAACGTAGTAAGCACTCAAGAGGAAAAAAGATGGTATTCACTGAGAGTAATCAGTGGAAAAGAGAGGAAGATTAAGGAACGTATTGATTTGGAAATCAATCGATCCGAATGGGATTCATTTATTACGCAGGTCCTTGTACCTACAGAGAAGGTATATAAAATTAGAGGCGGTAAAAAAGTCGTATTGGAAAGAAACATTCTTCCGGGTTATATCCTGATTGAAGCAATTCCTTCCAAGTTTTCGGCTGAAATCGTGCAGGTGATATCTAATATCCCTAACGTTATCCACTTTTTAGGTAAAAACACTCCCATCCCAATGCGTCAGTCTGAAGCTAACAGATTGTTGGGTAAAGTGGATGAGTCCAAAGAAGTGGGTGAGTCTATGGTTGAGCCATACATCGTAGGTGAAACTGTAAAAATTATAGACGGACCTTTTGCTGATTTTGTGGGTGATATCCAGGAGATTAATGAAGAGAAGAAAAAGCTGAAGGTTATCGTAAAGATCTTCGGTCGTGGTACCGAGGTGGAATTGAACTTTATGCAGGTTGAAAAACAAGCATAAGGTTTTAGTATTTGAATGTTACGCACATATTATTATACAAGGCAATTTTGATTCCGGCCTTAAACCGGGATGCTTCCACAGGGTTGCCATTTTACATTGAAAAACCAGATTTTTATCATGGCGAAGGAAGTTGAAGTATTAATTAAATTGCAGGTGAAGGGTGGACAGGCCAATCCGGCACCTCCTGTAGGACCCGCACTGGGTGCTAAAGGGGTGAACATCATGGAGTTTTGCAAGCGTTTCAACGCTTTAACCCAGGAGCAGCAAGGAAAGGTTCTTCCAGTTATCATCTCTGTTTACAAAGACAAATCCTTCGATTTCGTCATCAAAACACCACCGGCTGCTATCCAGTTGATGGAAGTTGCTAAAGCGAAAAAAGGTTCTCCGGAGCCTAATCGCCAAAAAGTGGCTAAGGTGACATGGGATCAGGTAAAAACTATTGCAGAAAGTAAGATGCAGGATTTGAACTGCTTCAC
>JAGQWW010000565.1 GCA_020436955.1 Saprospiraceae bacterium
ACTGCTATTGCTGCAGAAAGACCCTTGGTTACTTCTGACTTTACGTATGACATCAACAGGCCATTTCAAAATATAGAACACGAAACCTTTAAATTATCAGCCAATTTCATCAGGGATCACCGTGGGAAATTTCACTTTAACCTGTCCCGTCAATTTAATCGTCGACAGGAATTTGATGCCCACAAACCCGGAGGAATAACTTCCACTGACCTTACGCCTGAAATGGAATTTGAGCTGACTACCTGGAATAGCCAGTTGTATTGGGAACACAGGCTTTTTAAGCACCTTAGTGGTCAATTGGGAATACAGGGAACCTGGCAGGTCAATACCACGGACCGAGGTGGATTGATTCCTGATTACCAGTCATTGGCTTCCGGGATTTACCTGGTTGAAAGGTGGAAAAAATATCCTTTCCCGTTGGAATTTGAAGGCGCACTTCGATTTGACTGGAAACAACTGGATGCAGATTTCACCAATGGTGATACTTTCAGCAGAAATTTTCAAAATGCATCTGGGAGCTTAGGGATTTTATACTACACCAAAAACAACTGGCAGTTTTCAGGGAACTTTTCCTCTACCTGGAGACAACCTAATGTTAGTGAACTCTTTTCAGACGGAGTACACCATGGTGTAGCTGCTGTTGAATTTGGAGATCAAAATCTCAATCCGGAAACCAGCTTGCGTACCTCTATCGATGTACAATATGCTCCCTCAAAAAAGTTGCTTTTACAACTTAGCTTGTATTCCAATTACATCAGGGACTTCATCTATCTCAATCCTCAAGACCGATTTGAACTGACCATTCGCGGTGCTTTTCCGGTATTTGCTTATGAACATACCGATGCAAATTTGAGTGGATTGGATTTTAAAAGTCAATTCCCTGTATGGAAAGACTTTTATGGGGTAGCTGATGCCAGTGTTTTGCGGGCAAAAAACATCAGGGATGACAATTGGCTACCCTTGATGCCCGGAGACAAATATAAGCTGGGGATAGGCTATCGTTTCAATCAGGATAAAGGTTTTGGAAAAGGACAAGTCGAAACCGGATTTGAACACTTTTTGGAACAAACCCGGGTTCCTGAAAATGCGGACTTTGCTCCACCACCGGGAGCTTATACCCTTTGGTATGCCTCAGCTTCTATGGAAATTCCAGCAGGCAACAACAAACTCCTTTTAAGTATAAAAGGACAAAACCTGGGCAATATCGCCTACAGAAATTACTTGAACAGGTTCAGATACTTTGCTGATGACCAGGGAAGGAACCTGATTCTTACTATTCAATACCTATTTTAAAAAATAATAGAATGAAAAATATACTTAATAGAAATCAGTTCATCGCACTTTTGATTATTGGATTTGCAATAGCAGCCACCACCTTTTCATCGTGTAAAAAAGATGATGGACCGGGACCAGATGAAGGACAGGAGCTCATCACCAGCCTCTTGCTTCATTTTGAAAATGCTGGTACTACTTCAACCTTCGCGTGGAGAGATTTGGATGGTATTGGTGGTATTGCCGCAACCATCGACACTATAGTATTGGCACCCAATACAACCTATGCCTTGACATTAGAAGTATTGGATGAAAGTAAAACACCTGTTGAAAATATCACGGAAGAAATTGAAGAAGAGGACGAGGACCACTTATTCTTATTTCAAGATGACAATAATGTCCTTTCCATCACTACCATTGATACTGATGCAAACGGTGATCCAGTAGGATTGGAAAACACTGTTGTTACCAGTGCCGGAACTGGCAACCTAACCATCAGCCTAAAGCACCAATCCGACAAAGCCAACCCAAATAATACAGGGGAAACTGATATTGAGGTGACAATGCCTTATAAGGTGGAGTAACTAAAGGCTATTAGCTTTTGGCTTTTGGCTTTTGGCTTTTTTTAAAGGTCATGGGGGGTTCCCGTGACCTTTAAATTTTTACTGAGGTTGGGATGGA
>JAGQWW010000566.1 GCA_020436955.1 Saprospiraceae bacterium
GTGCGATTTCCAAATATCGCAATCGTATCAATATTGTATCCCAGGAAAGAATTACGGTTGAATTGACCAAGATACTGGGATCCTACAAGCCTTCCATTGGATTCCGATTGCTCCAGGAAACCGGATTGCTGAAAATTATCTTACCGGAGTTAGAGGCTATGAAAGGGGTAGAGGTGAAAAACAATATCGGGCACAAGGACAATTTTTATCATACCCTCAAAGTAGTAGACAACCTTTGTCGTACTTCGGATAATATTTGGCTGCGTTGGTCAGCACTTTTTCATGATATTGCAAAGCCGGCAACCAAACGTTTTGATAAAGAACAAGGTTGGACCTTTCATGGGCACGAAGCGCTAGGAGCAGCCATGGTGCCACGTATTTTTAAAAAATTGAAATTGCCGCTTGACGCGAAAATGAAGTTTGTACAAAAAATGGTACAACTACACCAGCGTCCGGTCAATCTCACCAATGAAGAAATTACCGATTCCGCAATCAGAAGATTGCTTTTTGAAGCCGGAGATGATATAGACCAACTAATGTTGTTATGTGAGGCTGATATTACCTCCAAAAACAAGGAAAAGGTCAAGTCTTATTTAAATAATTACGAGATCCTTCGCACTCGAATCCAGGAGGTAGAGGAAAAGGATCGACTGCGCAATTGGCAACCCCCAATATCCGGTGAACAGATTATGGAGATATTTGGAATTGGGCCTTCGAGGGAAGTTGGAATCATTAAAAATCATATCCGCGAGAGTATATTGGATGGCATCATTGAGAATGATTACCAGCAGGCGTATGATTTAATGTTGGCAAAGGGAAAAGAATTAGGGATGTCGCCCGTCGATACCCAGGTGTAGTAGATTCATACTGCCTGAAAGGTTGTTTATCTATTTTCGTTTTTAAAAATCTTGTTTTACTGTAAGTTTGTTTTCAAAATAGTCAAATGAAAAAATCACTGAAAGATATATTTGGAAAGATGACAGGGCTGGATGATAGAAGTCTTAAATCTCTTACCAATGCCCTTGAAAACGCTAATCTTCCCGGCTTCGATTATCTTGAATTCAAACAATCCGTAAATGCCCTGCAGGAAATGGGCATGGATGACAAAACAGCTTTTAAGTCTGCTTTTGCTGCAGCCTCCACGATGGGCTTGACCAAAGAGAAATTGATTGAGACGGCAAAACATTACACCAAGGTGTTGGCGCATGAAATGGATCTTTTTGACAAAGCCTGTAAATCGCAAATCGAGCAAAAGGTAAATTCAAAAAAGACAGAAGTAGAAGCCTTGAAAGGGAAAATTGCAGAATACGAAGCTAAAATCGAACAGCTAAAAGAACGTATTCAGAAATCACAGGCTACTATCGATGAAGCAGATGAGAACATCAAAGGTGCCATGGATAAGATTCAGGGTACGAAGGAAAGTTTTGATTTTACTTTTAAATCTGTCCTCAACCAAATCACCGTCGATATAGAACAAATCGAAGGTAATATCTAACCTTCAGAAGCACTTAGGACGGTTTCGCCGCTATGGATTTTTAAGTCCCGGGTATCACCAAGATAGGTCAGGAACCGCTGCAGGCCTTTCATTTTCTTTTGGTCCAAATCGTAGCTGATATTTTCCGTGAAATAGCGCTCCAGACTAAAATTAGCTGCAGGTGCAGGCAGGATATACAACAATTGAGGAATGAGGTCCAGCCCTTTTTGTAAAGCAGCATTAAATTGGTTCACAAATTCATCCGGAATTGGTTTGGTAGATACCCAAACTGCAAACACAAATGGAAGGCCTTCCATTTCCATCCAGGCTTTCCCAAAGTCATAAAAATAGGGATAGGTATTTCTTATTTCTATGGCTTTATCTCCAATCACCAATCCGGCTGTAGTTCCTTTAATGGCTGTTTTTTCAAAACCCGCAAAAGAGGTTTCCATGCTTGGTGTGATGCCCCAATAATTTT
>JAGQWW010000567.1 GCA_020436955.1 Saprospiraceae bacterium
AATGGTCTGGTAAAAATAACCGAGGCTGAAGGAAGGCTTTAATTCAGATTGCACCAGCGCAGCTTCCTTTTTCTTAACTTCGATTTGAGCCATTTCCGGCGCCAGATAAGTGCTTTCAACATCGACGGAGGTTCCATAAGTGAAATCAACCTGTGCCGGCATCACCAGGGTGTCAGTAATGAGACACTGTTTCTGAAGATTGAAATAGGCCATTTGACGTTGTTGATCCAAATGGGTAAAATCCTGCTGAATGCGACTGGCTTCATTTTCTAAAAGTGTCAAATCCAATTTATTGATTTCTCCATTTTGGAATTGCACCTGGGCCAGATTGGTAATCCTTGCAATACTGTCTAACTGACCTTGTAATAATTCCACTTTTTTCTCCGCATAATACCAATTGAAATAGGCTTTTAAAGCTTTCCCTTTTATATGATATTCCAGTCGAGTCTTTTCAGCCTGGCTCAATGCTACCTGTTGTTGGGCCAGATTTTTCCTTGCTTTATTGGATGCAAAGTTGCCCAGGGATTGTTCGATAGAAAGATTCAGGTCGAAAGCTGAAGTGTTTATTTGACCTCCCTGTAAACCAAAATTGGTAGCCGGAATAAAAGTGCTTTTCTGTTGAGCAAGACTACCTTTTTGAACTTGCAAATCTGCTGCCTGCAATAATGGATTATTATTAACGGCAGCTTCCATTGCCATTTCAGGTGTAAAAGGTGTTTGTGCCTGCATGCCGGAAGTAGAAAATCCTAATCCCAAAACAAGTGCAATTACAGCTGCACCCGGTATTTCACGTTTTATATTTCTGTTTACCAGATAATACATCACCGGAAGCACCAATAAGGTAAGCAGGGTAGCGGTTACCAATCCTCCGATTACTACCGTTGCCAATGGACGCTGCACTTCAGCTCCATTGGTAGTTGAAAGCGCCATCGGCAAAAATCCCAAGGCGGCTACAGTGGCAGTCATGATTACCGGTCTCAGTCGAACCAAACTACCTTCTAATACTACTTTTTTCATGTCGGAAATATTATCGTCGTAACGCATGCGGTTGAAATGGCTTATCAGTACAATACCATTCAACACCGCCACCCCAAACAAGGCTATAAATCCTACACCGGCTGATATACTAAATGGCATATCGCGCAACCAAAGGGCAAATACACCCCCTATGGCAGATAAAGGAACTGCTGAGAAAATCAGCAACGCGTATTTGATTTTTTCAAAAGTGAAGTACAATAAGGCGAAGATGAGCAATAAAGCTACCGGCACCGCTATCATAAGTCGGCGAGAAGCTTTTTGCAGGTTTTCAAACTGACCTCCGTATGAGAAATAATATCCCGGAGGCAGCTTAATTTTTGACTCCAACTGGCTTTGGATGTCCGCTACCAGGCTGGCAATATCCCTGTTACGTACATTGACACCGATGTTGATTCGTCGTCTTGCATTCTCACGGCTTATCTGCATCGGCCCCTCGGTGTATTCTACAAATGCCAATTCGGAAAGTGGGATGGATTGTCCACCAGGGGTTTTTATAAATAAAGAAGCAAGGGCCAATTCTTGTCTGGAGCCTTCTTGTAACCTAACTACCAGGTCAAACTTCCTTTCATTTTCAAAAACCACTCCGGCAGATTCACCTGCAAAACTGGCTCTGACAATCTCATTGATAGAGGAAATGTCGAGACCATATTCTGCAATCTTTTTACGATTGAAGCGAATCATTAGTTGAGGAAGACCTTCTGTCTGCTCTGCTTTAACGTCACCGGCTCCGGGAATTTCTGAAATAATGCGTTCGGCCTGTTCAGCATATTGCTTAAGCAGTTCGGTGTCTTCGCCAAATATTTTTACAGCTATATCCGTCTTTGCACCCGTCATCAATTCGTTGAAACGCAACTGGATTGGTTGTGTGAATTCAAAACCTGCACCGATGATGACTTCCAGTTTTTCC
>JAGQWW010000568.1 GCA_020436955.1 Saprospiraceae bacterium
TAAATTGCTGGACATCCTTATAGCCCATCCCAATATGGAAATTGAAATTATCGGCCATACCGACTCACAAGGCGAAGACAATTATAATTTGTATTTATCACGACGAAGAGCAAAAGCGGTTTCCGAATATTTAAACGAAAACGGTATCGCCCAGCAACGTTTTTCCTACAGTGGTCGCGGCAGCAACGAACCTATAGCCAGCAACGATTCAGACGATGGTCGCCAACTCAATCGTAGGGTTGAAATTCTTATTTTGAAAATGTAAAATAAAGGGCTCTTAGCTATTAACAATTTATCAAAAGCCAATAGCTAAGAGCAAAAAGTAACATTAATACATAAACTTGGTCCTCACACCCGCCCTAAACCATCTTCCGGGCATTTCAATCAAATTGGCACCAAGGTATTTTTCGTCCAAAATATTAGTGGCTTCTGCAAATACACTAAACTTGGATCCTCCATAAGTTATCCTTGCATCTACTATTGAAAAATCTTCAACATTAATCCTGTCTGCATATCGGTATTGAACTGAAAGCCTTAGTTTCCGGAATCCGACATCTGCTCCAACCGTAACCTGATGTTTAAGGTATTCCAGGGCATATCTTGATGCAGGCGCATCTTCAGGGTAATCACTCATCAATTGTGTATAGCCCAAATGCAATTTTTTAAGGAAAAATGATGGACCATATGAAGCACCAGGATACCAATCGACCAAAAATTCTGTTCCTGAAACATCCAGAAATCTAAAATTGCGTGGTTGCCAAAGTGCCGTATCGACTAAAATCCAATCGATCATATCCTCTCCTTGTCTGATAAAATATCCAGCCTGGAGATTCCAGCCATTTTTCACGTATTTCAACCCTGCTTCATAGGTGATGGCCTTTTCAGGCTGCAAGTCTGGATTTCCTAATTCAACCGGGCTTGAATAAAATTGGTCCGTATAGGTAGGAATACGATAGGTCATCCCAGCATTTCCATACCATTTCAATCCGTCCCAAATATCAAATCCAATATCCAGTCCTGGCAGAAAATTACTCCCAAAATCACTGAAATAATTGAAGGATACTCCAGGTGTAATATCCAGACGGTTTTCGATTAGGGCAAAACGATGTTCTAGAAAAGCGGTAATGACATTCCGGGAGCGATTACCTAGATTATTGCTTCTCAAATAAACAGCTTGCATATCAAGTCCAAAGCCTGTGACACCCCAATCTGACAATTTAGAGCCATTAATATCCAAACCGATGGTGTTGCCAATGTGGATGTTGCGATACAGGGAAGGATTACTTCTAACAAAAACGTATTCGTCCTGATGTCTTCTCCAATAGACTCTTGGTTTTAATTTGAAACCATACTTCGCAAATTGGTAATGCAAGGCCACCAGACTGCTTTGGATGGATTCAAATTGATTTTCAAATCTGGCAGGATTGCTTGAGTAGGGATCACCATAAAAATAATTGGCTCCAAATTCCTTTTCTGTATAACCGGCTAGCAAGCCAATTTCATGGTTTACAAATTTGAAGCTATTCTGGTAAAAGAAATTATTTACATCGTAATCTGTGTTTGGACGATAACCTCTTGCAAAGTCCTTTGAAAAAGAAAAATACTGCTTGAAATTACTGTTAGGAAGGGACGCTCCAACATGGACACCTCCCAAACCATGTTGACCACCTTGAAGGTTTATGGTAGAAAATTTTTGATCCGAAAGTTTTGTAACGATGTTAATAGCCCCAGCAAATGCATTCTGTCCGTAGATACGAGCTCCCGGACCTTTCAAAACCTCGATCCGTTCAATATTTTCAATATCAACCGGTAGATTCATCATATGGTGGCCTGTCTGAGGATCAGAAATTTTAACGCCATTTATCAGTACTAAAACCTGGTCGAATGATGAACCTCTAATGGAAAGGTCCGATTGTACACCGTGAATACC
>JAGQWW010000056.1 GCA_020436955.1 Saprospiraceae bacterium
CGTACCGGATGTCACAACCTTCTCCATACCATCGATCACATATTGATAAAAGGCTTTATTGATATCGATTTCATGCTTGGTACGATATTTTTCATCTATATCGCTAGCGTCATTTTTGTAGGACTTGACAAGGTGGGGCGTGTAATAATGTCCCCGGTTAGCCATGATGGCGGCCAGATTGGCCATTTGCATACTTGTAAGCTGCAACTCTCCCTGCCCGATACCCAATGACATAATGGTAGGGGATTTCCAGCCGCCTTTTTTATAAACCTTGTCGTAGTAATCTGAGGTTGGCACATTCCCACCTTTTTCCCTTGGGAAGTCAACTCCTAATTCATTGCCCAGGCCAAATTGATAGACGTAATTGTTAAACATGTCCAGGCCTTCTCTTGGCTTATAAAAATCCTTTTTATCAATTATCCTGCGGAAAGTTTGCCAGAAATAGCTATTACAGGAATGTTGGATCGCAGTTGTTACAGAACCCGGGTACACGTGACTATGGCAGCCGTATAACCTTCCATTGTAAAAATATCCATTACTACAGGTGAAACCCGTTTGAGGGCTGATTACCCCTTCCTGCAAGGCAATTAATGCAACTACGGTTTTAAAAATTGAACCTGGTGGGTATTGTGCCATCACCGTCCTGTCAAAAAACGGCAGACGTGGGTCATCCAACAATTCCTGAAAAGCTTTTCCTCTGCTTGAATTGATGGAAAGGCGATTTGGATCATAGGTTGGCAAACTCGCCATGGCTAAAATCTCGCCGGTACTTGGTTCGATGGCTACGATGCTACCGGTTTTTCCTTGCATCAGGAATTCGCCATACGCTTGAAGGTCCACGTCTATGGTGGAAATAAGGTCCTTACCGGAAAGAGGCAAGGTATCGAGTGATCCGTCTTTATAAGAACCTACCTCCCGACCAAATTTATCTTTCAAAATAAACTTAGCCCCTTTTTCCCCTTTCAACAGCTCTTCATAGGCTAATTCCAATCCGGCGGCACCGATGTAGTCACCCGATCGGTATTCACCATTGCCTTTGTCAATATCGTCCTGATTTACTTCCCGGATGTATCCTAACAGGTGTGCAGCATTTGGGTACGGATAGGAACGGATATTACGTATCTGAGCATAAAACCCTGGGTATTCGTAGAGGTGTTCCTGAAACCTGGCAAAGGTATCTGCCGGTATGCGGCTCAAAAAGACATATGGAACCACCTTGGAATATCGCTGGTCTCTCCAATCTTTTTCAATTCTCTCTTTGAATTCGCCCTTACTGATCCCCAACAGGTTGCAAAATGCAGTGGTGTCCATTTGAGGGTCGAGTCGATTATAAACAACCATGAGGTCATAAACCGGTACGTTGTTTACAAGGAGCTTTCCATTTCTATCAAAAATGAGTCCTCTGGAAGGATAGACTGTAATCTTGTCGATTCCTGCAGTAGATCCCTTAGCACTGTAAGTATCATCGATCAATTGGATGAACATAGCTTTGGTAATAAGTGCAAGTGCACCTATTATGAATACAATGCGAATACTAAACTTCCGTGTATTAAAGCTATCTGACAAGGGTTACATTTTTATTGAACCGGGTCAAAAATTAACATGTAAATCAATACAAACAACATGGTTCCTATAAAACTGAACAGTGTATTCAAAAAGATGTCCAGTATATAAACGAAGGTAAAGGCTTCTACTGAGAAATAAAAGAAAAGGAATCCGACCATTACTACTGAAGCATAACCCATGAATCGTCCCAGACCAAACTGCTTCTTGGTTGGACTTTGGTTGACGCCGTATCCTTCACGTGGTTCGAACAAACCCAAAGCCAGTGGACGAATAAAAGCAGCAAAAACGGCAGCTGCTGCATGTACACCAATAGAATCATAAAACAAATCGACCGTAAGTCCGGTAACAAAACCCAGGAGCATTACCAATACGTTGGGCGTGCGAATGGGAAGTAGAATGATAAAAAGCGGATATAGCAAAAGGTGCAGGTGCTCCAATACTGCAGTATTGGTATACATCTGTTTTAGAATGAAAACCTGCATCAAAACAAGCAGAAACCAGCGGGTTATATTTTGAAATAGAAGACTATTCATTCTCAACAGATTGTTCGATTGCTTCTAACTCCTCCCTTCTTATATTTTTTACTACGTAGCAATATTTCAGGTTACTAAGGTCCTGACCCAATTTCATATTTACACTATAAGAATTGCTGCCGGAGGCCAATTCAAAATCAGTAATCACCCCCACCGGTAATCCTTTAGGAAAGATGGAAGAAAAACCACTGGTAATGAGGGTGTCTCCAACCTGCAAATCGGCGTGTTTTGGAATATCTTCTACAGTTGCTGTCAATGGATCATTTCCTTTCCAAACCAGGGTGCCAAAAAATCCACTTCTTTGAACAGCAACACTCACCCTGTTTTGCCGATGCAATACTGACATGACCCGAGCATAATGCTTTGAAACATTTCTTACGATACCTACCAATCCAACCGGTGTTACCACACCCATACCTGGTTCAAGTCCGGCTTCTTCACCTTTATCGAGGGTAAGGAAATTGTGAAATTTATTCACGGAGTTATTAATCACCTTGGCGGGAATGATTTCAAAAATGGAAGTAGCGTTGGAATCCAATACCAGGTCGATGGTATCTTTAAAAACAAGGATAGGCGGATCATTTTCGAGGCTGGTCCTTTCTATCAGGATAGCATTTTCCAATGCAAGGCTGTCGGCTACATCGGCAAGATGTAGGTAATTGGTACCGGAATTATAAGCTTGAAGTACTTTGCCGGAAAACAAGTTACCAGAATGCAATAGGATCTCCTGTTGGCTCTTGTTGTAACGAACCACCAACGAAAAACAAATGATTTCGAGTAACAAAAAGGTGAAAAAGGTCCCGTACCGAGCAACGTTTCCGAAGAAATCCAGCATATCTTGCTAATTCTGATTCAAGAGCACCGACAAAGTTAATAAGGTCTTCTCTTTTGGGAAGAAAAAGCCAGGAAAACTCCAGTAAGGATTGTTTTTTATACGCTCTTTCTATCGATAAGGATAGGCATGTACCTGTCGATATCGGAAAGGGCAATCCCGGTTCCACGCACAACGGCTCTTAGCGGATCATCCGCAATTTGCACATTGAGTTTGGTTTTGGCAGAAACCCTTTTGTCCAATCCTCTCAACAAGGCTCCACCTCCGGTAAGGTACAATCCGGTTTTGTAAATATCAGATGCCAACTCCGGAGGAGTTGTTTCCAATGCTTTCAAGATGGCTTCTTCTACCTTCGCGATGGATTTGTCAAGTGAATGGGCAACCTCCTGGTAGGAGATGGTAATCTGCTTTGGAATACCCGTCATAAGGTCACGACCATTAACAGCGTAATCAGGTGGCGGATTATCCAATTCAGGGAGGGCAGAACCAACATTGATTTTTATCTGCTCTGCGGTACGTTCACCGATCAACATATTGTGCTGACGACGCAGGTAATTTACGATGTCGGTGGTAAACTCGTCACCCGCTGTACGGATAGACTGGTCACAAACGATACCTGAAAGTGCAATGACTGCAATTTCGGTAGTACCACCTCCAATATCGATGATCATATTACCAACCGGTTCTTCCACATTCAGGCCAATACCCAATGCAGCTGCCATCGGTTCGTAAATAAGGTATGTTTCTTTAGAATCTACATGGTCTGCAGAATCGAACACGGCTCTTTTCTCAACTTCTGTGATACCGGAAGGAATACAAACGACCATTTTTAGGTGGGAAAAGAAACGCTTGCGTTTTCCTACCATATTGATCATTCCTTCCATCATCTTCTCTGCAGCCTGGAAATCTGCGATAACTCCGTCTTTCAAGGGACGGATGGTCTTAATATCCTCGTGTGTCTTTTCGTGCATTTGCATTGCCTTGTGGCCAACTGCAATTACATCTCCAGATCGTCTGTTTATCGCAACAATGGACGGTTCGTCTACTACTACCTCACTACCCTGAATAATCAGCGTATTGGCAGTACCTAAATCTATAGCTAACTCTTGGTTAAAAAAGCTGAATAACTTCATTCAAGCAACCCGGTTTTTTTCGCAAGGAGCGGGTACACCTTGCTGTGGACATAAACTTGTGTTCAATAAGAGTGCAAAACAAAACAAAATTTGCCGAAAAAAGAAGAAATGTTTTTACGGACCGGTTAAAAGGTATGGTTAAATAATTATTTTACAAAAAAATGAAGAAGTACCGGACCTAAGTAATTCAAATTCAAATAGTCCCATTCCGCTCTTGAAGCTAATTACCTTCTTTACTAACATTTCTACAGCAAAAGTCATCTTGGCCCATTCTTTGCAATTTTTGAATCAGTTTATATTTTTTAAAATATAAACCTCCCCCCCTTTACGACCTATGTCCCGTAGGTCTTTAGCACTATTTATTACATGTACAAGAGAATCATACTCATATCAATCATTTTTGTATTGGGCATTGTGCAGGCGATGGCACAACGGTCACTTGAGCTTGGATTGGGTATGGGCATTTCATTGTACCAGGGGGACATTACAGAAAACTACATTCAATACAACGGGCATAAACGGATTTATTCAGCATTTTTCCGATACAATTTTAGTCCACATTTTTCTGTACAAGGGACATTTACCAGGGGTATCCTAGGAGCATCTGACTTTTACTCCCAAACAAGATTTGACAGAGGATGGTCGTTTTCTGCAGATATCAATGAAGCCGTGGTGACCGGTCAGTTTTTCTTTTTGAATCAATTTGCCACCAGTCGTAACGGAGAATCTGCCTTCCTTTTCAGTCCTTACTTGTTATTGGGAATTGGATATTCAAAAATAGACGCCACGTTTGTCGACAGATTTCAACCGGACCTTTCCTATTCGCACCCGGAAGACAAGGACTTGTTTTTGGTGGTGCCATTTGGGGGAGGAATTCGGGGAGAGTTGTCTCCTTCCTTTAAGCTTGGAATTGAAGTTGGTATCAGACCAACTTTTAGTGACTACCTGGATGATGTACTTACCTCAACTGCAGCCAATGACTGGTATACATTTGCAGGCGTAAACGTTTGTTACGTTGTGCATAAAGAAAGGTATAAAACCTATCGACAAAGGAAGTATAGATTTTAACCAAGTTTGGTTTCGAGGTTGGTAATCCAGGTTCTGGCCTTCTCGAATACTCCGGCCATCTCTTTTTCATCTTTTTTTCCGGCGAAAAGTGCCATTTCACAAGTATTGACTAATTGTTGGAAGTCTTCTAACTGTTGGGTATCAGCTCCTGCTTCTTCCAATTTCTTCCTGGCATTTGCTTTGGTCAATTCGGCCATGGATAGATTCAGCTTGTGCCTGACATAGCCAAAAAGGGCTGTTGAAATAGCTTCATAAAAGGCCCCTGAATTTTTCTCTTCCATTGCTTTTGCAGCATCCTCCAATCTAGAAAGCGCCACTTTTTCAGCTTCTTTTCTGAGTTTCTCCAATTTGGAAATGCCGGGCTCATTGGCTTTCTTTTTCCTTTGAAAAAAGAGAAACCCGATTCCTACCAAAGGCAAAATGGCCATACCATACACCCATCCTTTTGCAAAAAAATGCTGGGTTTGCAAGCTAATTCCACTTTTCAAAACTATTGGATGGATATCCTGTACACCAGCATCAATTTCATCGAGATCCGCCTGGTTATTGCCACTTCCCTTGAGTACATTAATCTGCAACGAATCAGCTTTTAAAGTAATGAAAGCCGAGGCATCAGTATCAAAATAAGTCAAAGTAGGTTGAAGGGTAAAGTTGCCGGGCACCTTTGGTACTGCCAGGTATTCAATTTCCTTTACATGATTGATTTCGCCAATCACTTCCTGGCTGAGATCAGACAATACTTTTGAAGGATAGGGTTCAAAACCCTCCGGAAATTTTAAATCGGGTGGCAAAACTCTTTTGTTATCACCATTCCCTTTTATAACCACCTTTAATGCAAAGGTATTATCTGTGTAAAGGCGCGTTCCGGCGGGGACACAGGACAATTGGTATTTCCCAACTGCACCCGAAAAGTCCTCCGGAATATCACCCGGAAAATTTCTTACTTCAATCTTAAGATTGTTAGAGCCTAGATTTTGATATTCCAGATCGCGGGTAAGAAAGAAGCCTCTCCTACTACTGGATCCCGTTTCTATTCCAATCTGGATCATCATGGGTTCAATCTCCAGCGTACCGGTTTGCTGGGGAAAGAGTGCTAATCGTTTAATAATCTTTGAAGTGTATTGTATACCGTTGATTACTTCTCTTACCGGTCTCGGATTAAATCGCTTGATGTCTTCCACGAAAAATCCTTCGTAATCTGATTCTTTTAAGAGGTTATAACTTTCAACACTTTTGGTGGTATAGATTTTATAATCCAACAATACCTGCTGACCGGGGTAGACAATCGAATCTGAAACGGTAGCTACCAGAAAAATTTCCTGACCCGGGGTACCCGGAGAGCGGGTTGTGCCTCCTTTCAGCACTTCAACCGTCAGGGCCTGAGTAGAATACAATTTTCCCTTGACTTTGATACTGGCAGGATTGACACGAAATTGCCCCGGTTTTTCAGCCAAAAGTGTGTAAGAAATGGTCATTTCATGGCTTACATTCCCATTGATACTAGTTGTGGACAGGGAACGATTGGGACCACTGACCACTTTAAATGGTCGGAAATCGGGCGGTGCAAAATTGCTTCCATTGGCATTGTAAAGTGTAAACCGGACTTCAAAAAAATTGCCTTCCAATACTTCTTTTGCATCTGTAGCAGCCTCAAATCTAACCTGAGCGCCGGCAACATTCACCAGTCCCAACAATAGCATCATTAACGGCCAAACAAACTTAAAAGACATAGCTTCCGGATTATTTTACGGCATTAGGCTCGCAAAGGTAGCATAAACACCAAAATGGTAAAACCGTAAATGCCGTTAAAAGTTGGTTAAGGGATGGCGGGGAATAAAGTAAGGCAGCTTTCCAAATACATGATACCACGAATGGAAGCTGCCCCTACCGAACTATGTGTTTTTTAAAAACAAAAACAATGAACAAAAATTACATGCTCTTAGTATCGTTGAACGGAGATAGGTAATGCGTAAGCCTTTCTGTTGAAAGGAGCAATGCGTACCTGGTAAAGTCCATCGATTTGCTGGCTTA
Organism: Saprospiraceae bacterium; assembly: GCA_020436955.1. Classification (GTDB taxonomy): domain Bacteria; phylum Bacteroidota; class Bacteroidia; order Chitinophagales; family Saprospiraceae; genus JAGQWW01. The sequence continues at coordinate 7,164 of JAGQWW010000056.1, forward strand.
AATCAATTTCAAGATTTTCCTGATCAACCGATTCAAAATCAAACTTCTGAACCTCCCTTCCCATGGGGTCAACTACTGTGATCAGCGTTGGAGTACCCATGTGTGGTTTTAGATTGACCATCAATCTTCCTTCGGTAACCGGATTTGGAAAAGCGATAGCATAATCAACATTTGCAGCTATGAATACTTGCTGAATGTCCGATTTGGCAGTAGTGCCATCTTTGTGTTTTACAGTAATACGGTAGAAAATTTCACCACCTAATGGATTATTATCTTCTACAGCATAAAACCTGTTCCGGTCGTCTTCAAATGTATTATCAAGGACATCAATCGGTTCGAAGTTTACTCCATCGTAGGATCTTTCAACTTCAAATTCTTCATTTTTAAATCCGGTATTATTTACAAATCCCAGGTCAACCTTGTTCCCTTTTGGCGTGGCTGTCAATTCTAACAAATCTTGCTGCCCTCTGCCTTGATTTGGCGTACAAGGCCCGCTACAGGTAATAAAGAATCTTAACACGACATCAAGCATGGCATTAACATCAGCATACAAGGATGCATCCAATCTTCCACCCAGGGCATTATTAGCCACTTCCAATAATGTCCCTACAGTAGCATCTGCATTTAGATGTGCTTGTAAGGAAATCGGGATCTCAAGACAAAGAGCACTAAGTTTCACATCCAGCATTTCTACGTTTATCCTGGTATTCAGAGCCAATAATATGGTATTGGAAAGTAAAACATTGTCCAGTTTCCCGTATCTCAAATCCAAGAGGTTCAAAAGGTTGATGCCGTCCACCAGTTCGATGGTACCGGCTTTTAATTTTTTATGACTCCATGAATAACAAGGGAAAATATTTTTTAGGGACCGTATGGATTTCTTTGTCAACTTCAGTGCTCTACCCGGATGTCCAATTATCAGCGGATAATCAGTTCCATTGTGGTGAGTAAGCGCCACATTTAAAAGTGCATCAACATCCAGTCCGGCATGTACCCCAAGGTATCCTGCCAGGAAATTGCCATCAAAAGCACACATTGGCTGATGACCGCCATGATTCCCTTCCTCACAATTTGGGATTCCATTGTTATCATCATCGGCAACCGTATATGCTTTATAAACCCTTAGGTCACCCAATAATCCTACGCCACTTCCAACAACTATTCGAATGCGATCAAAGGACTTATTGGTGCTAAAGCCAACTGCTCTTAAGTTGTTATTATTTAATAGGCCAAGGTTTAAAAGGTCCCTTCCCGTTTTTGCTTCCCGGAACCGGGAACCCTTGTAGGTCATCACCGTGATGCGATCCAAAGCCTCAACGCTTAACAATCCACCGGCATCCTGGACAACAAAACCTGCCTGATAGCCTGCCGGATAAACCACATTACCCCGTACTTCCAAACTTTGGCTACAGCCTACTGATAGTAAGGATTTGATAGATGCATAATTGAGCGGATTATTATCTACCACATTATTTTTGTTGTAAATAGAAGCACCGATGCATGACAATCCAAAAGGTAAAGAAGATGAGGTTCCGGTGACAACTCTTGCTCCTACATTTGGACCAACTTCAGTGTAACATTCTTCCGCATCATCGCAGTTTTCAGAAGCCAAAATATTAATCTGGACATTAGTGGTGGATTTCAATCCGTTAAAATCAATTACTTCAAAAGTTGCGAGGTTTAAACCAATATTTTCGCAAGTAAAATCCTTTGGATAGAGGTTTTTATGTTGGATGTAACAAGGACCATAACTACCTCCGTCCACTAGATCAGGATTGACGCTAATGGTTCCGTCCACATCCAATTGTACTGTTACATCGACTCCTATCGCAGTAGGTTTTCCTTGTTCCTGCATACTATGGAGCACCATGCCGTGATCCATATTTTTGTAATCGATGTTACCTTTTAAAAGGTATAATACGCCCAAATTCCAGAAATCGCCTTCGATGACCCGGTTGATATCATGGATAAATCTGGCACATTGAAAGTTTTCAAAGGTACCATAGTTAAATACCAGTCCTGCATTATAACAATAGTGGTAATTGAAGATAGAAGATCCGGCATTGATGATTAGTTTTCCCCAATTTTCAATTTGCCCTGTATTGTTAAAGAAGGCATTTGATTCATTGATGAATATGCCGATTCCAGCATTTAGGAAAAGTGCTGTAGAGTTAGGTCCGCCGTTATCGATGGAACCAAAATTCCGTACAGTGCCTCGGTTTTCAAACATTCCATCGTTGTCAAAGACCAGGGTTCCCAGATTGACCATGGTCCCCAGGTTGACCATAGAACCGGTAGCATAATTGATTATTACAGACTGGTTATTGACGACTGAACCGGGTCCGATTTCGAGATAATTAAAGTTTTGAAGGGTGAAATTTAAATTTACGTTTCCGCTGATAACCGGGGTGCGGTAAACGTTGGATGGGATGGTGGCTGTACCTCCAGCAAGGGGTAATCCTGCAGACCAATTGGCTGCAACATTCCAATCCTGGTTAACAGTGCCGGACCAGACAGTCTCCTGTGCAGACAAGATAAATTGGGTTTGTAAAAACAAAACAGCTAGTACCACTAGCCGAACCCTGATTGTTCGTAGTGCATTGTTCATATGTGTAAAGTTTGATGATAAAATACCTTTATCAGAAGGAGACCATCATTCTATTCCTATTGCTTTCTTTCATAGAAGGCAATAGTGTAACATGCCGATCAAATGTCACAGATCAGCAGTGAGTCTTGATAAATCACAGTTATAGTTGGAAAGATTGTGCAAGTAGTGTCAAAGCATGACACTTCAGTTCAATATAGATGTGAATCGTAGTCTGGATAAGAACCTCAAAGATAATCCGGTTTGCGGTCAAATGAAACCCCTTTGGAGAAATTAATGCACAATTAAAAGTCAAAACACCCGTAATCAAAGGATTTGAGGTGAAAATATTTTTTATAAAAATCACTTTATCATGTCACATTTTTAATAAAAATTGTAATTAATTTTAAATTCTTTAAAAGTTATTGTTATTAATCGCATAGCATTGATTTGTAATGTATTGTGAGTTTTTAAATTGTTATGCATCATGAAAAAAAAAATGTGAAAAACCAACCCCTTCAAACCATTTAAAGCTTTGCAGTAAAAAATTAATTTTGCGGCAAAATGATAGACCTAATATGAGCCGCAGAAATAAGTTATTGAAATTTGAGCAGTTGCATGCTTATCCCAACGTTTACGAAAATCTAGAGATCGAAAACACATTGCTCCTAGGGCCAGAGGGAAAGGAACTGGAAATGAAAGGACGCTGGAAGGAGCATTTTGGCAATGACCATCCCATTACCTTAGAATTGGCATGTGGAAGGGGTGAATATACGCTAGACCTGAGTCGCATGTATCCCAACCGCAACTTCATAGGTGTCGATATAAAAGGTGCCCGTATCTGGAAAGGTGCTACCCAGGCGCTGGAAGAAAACCTTTCTAATGCATGTTTCCTGCGTACCCGCATCGAATTCATTCACAGCTTTTTCGAGCCCGGCGAAATCGAGGAAATCTGGATCACTTTCCCCGACCCTTTCCTTCGCGAAAGCAAATCAAACAATCGTCTGACCTCGCAAAACTTTCTGGGCCGCTACAAAAAATTCCTACTTCCAGGCAGCCTCATCCATCTAAAAACTGACTCTCCGGAACTCTACGAATTCACACTTGAAGAATTGAAATCAACCCAGGACTTCGAACTGGTTTACGAAGAATCTGACATCTACAGCA
>JAGQWW010000569.1 GCA_020436955.1 Saprospiraceae bacterium
TTCAATAATCTTGAATTCGGTACGACGGTTAAAGCGGTGTTCTTCATCCGTACAGGTTACCCCGTTTACACATTCGTTTAGAATTTGAGTCTCACCATAACCTTTTGGTACGATGCGTTCATCCGCAATACCGTTGGCTACCAACCAGGCTTTGGCTGAGTTAGCACGTCTTTGGGACAAATCCTGGTTGTAATCATCATTACCACGCGCATCGGTATGTGAACTCAATTCAATTTTGATAGCCGGATATTCTTCCATCAAATTCTTCAGGTCACCCAAATCTTTCTCTGCATCAGGAAGAATTTTATCGTCATCAAAGTCATAATAGATATTATTCAATCGAATTGGCTCATTGATGGTCACGATAACATCTTCAAATTCAGGCTCTGGTGGCACCGGACGAAGCCGTAGTCTGAATTCCATTTTTTTAGATTCTTTCAAGCCAACAGTGTTAAATACTTCGGTAGTATCCGGGTAAAATCCATCACGGATAGCTATTGCCACGTAGCTCTTATTTTGTAGAAGTGGGAATGCGAAAACATTACCGGTCTCATTGCTTTGCTCATCAACCGGAGTCATTTGGTTGTCGGTCAATTCAAACAGTTGTACTGATGAGTTCAACAAAGGTTTGCCAGTTTCGGCGTTGAATGTTCCAACGACTGCATCCAATTCGATTTTCTCGATGGTAAATTCATAGATGTCATCACAACAGGTCTTTCCGTGAGCTGATTTAGTACCTTCTCTATTGGAAAGCAGGGTACCGTGATAACCTTCCTTGTCAATCATGAAATATTTATCGTCTACATTGGTATTGTAGCCTTTACCCATATTTTTTGGCTCGCTCCAGGTAGTTCCATTCCAAAAGGAAGAGAAGATGTCAAATCCTCCGATGCCTGGGTGACCATTGGAGCTGAAGTACAAGGTACCTTCTCTATAAAAAGGCGTTACTTCATCAGCAGCAGTGTTAATCTTTGGTCCCAGGTTTACCGGGTCAGCATACACGCCATCTCCTTTATAGGTAGCATAATAAATATCAAATCCTCCTTCACCTCCTGCCATATCTGAAACAAAGAACATTACTTCTTTTCCGAACAACTCACCAATAGAAGGGTGTTTGGCAATCCAGTTGCCATTTACACCAACCACTTCAGTCGCCGGGTTGAAATTGGCACCAACTACTTCAGATACATAAATTTTACTTTCTGTCACCTCATTTCCGGTAATTTGCTGACGGGTAAAATACATCTGTCTACCGTCTTTACTAAAGGTCTGATTGGCCGTATGAAAACCACCACGATTTACATTTTCTCCCAAAGGAGTGGGCTCACCCCATTCTTCTTTGGTTTTGGTAGACTTGTAGATTTTTGCATGATAATCCTGATCCTTTCCATCCAATACGATTACGTCATCACGGTTGAAAGAAGCGAAGTACAATTCACCGTCCCCTTCTCCTGTCAGGTAAGCAGAGTATTCTGAAAATCTGGTGTTTACTTCATTACCTGCATTCTCCACTCTCAACCTTGGTACCGGACGTAAAACCTTTGCCATTTCAGCACCGGTTATTTGCAATTCAGCGAGGTCCTTCAATTTAGCGTCTGTTGAATTTGCCAACACACTTTGAAATTGCTCTATGGCCTCGTCATATTTTTCTCTGGTTTTTAAAATAACCCCGTAGTTGAATCGGACCTCAGGAGCTACTTCAGGATCTTTTCCACGTACTTTTCTGAAAACTCTTTTATAAAAATTTTCAGCACGCTGGTAATCGCGCAATTTGAAATGTAAATCAGCGATAATTGGAATGAGGTCACGATCGCTTCTTTCATCATATGCTTTTTCATACCAATCCAAGGCATTGTAGTAATCCTCGTTAGCCATAGCTTCTTCAGCTGGGGTTATCATGGTCGAATAGGTGGCTTT
>JAGQWW010000570.1 GCA_020436955.1 Saprospiraceae bacterium
AATAATTATTTCATTATCAGTGTAGGCAATTTCATGCGCCAGGACACTACTTGCCTCATCATTTCCTTCCAGGTATTTTAACAAGCCCGTATAAATAACAACATGCCCTCCCGGTAATGCAAAGGCGTTATCAACTGCATCGTCCTGAATAATATGCACCTGCCAGTCAAAATCCAATCTATACTGTAAAGGCGAACCATAAACGAGAGGTTCAAGTAAGGAATCTTGCAAATAAGAATAGGCCTCCCAATTTTGATCCTTATCAAGAAAAGGAAATCTATCAGGCCTGCTTTCCATATTAGCCAAAATAGCGCTACCGAGTGTCGCCTGCTCTTCAGCGGTGAATTCACTACTATTGGAACCAAACTGTTCTCCGATATTTTTTCGGCAACCTACTATTGAAAAAAGGATAAATATGGCACCGAAGGCAACCAGAAGCAATCTTACATTCATTTTCACGCTCACTAAGGGTACAAAAATCGGGGGAACAATTAAATGGAGGGAAAGACAAAGATACAGGTAAAAAGGATGGCTTGCAATTACAAAAAAGGCTGCCCCGAAGGACAGCCAATTGTGAGATATTTTCGTGGAATTGTATAGCTTATACTATAGGCGTATAATTTTTTTCAAAATTCTGAATAGTTGCAAGGCACTTTTTACACTCTTTTGCTGCAGGTACCAAGTCAAAAAGCAAGGTGTGTTGAGCAAAATCTTCTTTTAATGCTTCACCCAGGTAATACAAGGCCTCTGCATTTTTTCCTGCGTCCAATAAAAAGGCAACGTGATAATATTTTATGGTACTTAAATCATCAAGATATTCCTTCGATTTTTCCAGTATCTCAAGCGCCTTTTCTGTTTCACCTTGTTTGTGCAAAAATTTGCTGTAGGCAATCCAATTTCGAGGTAAATCCGGACCTAAATCAACAGCACGCTTGTAATATTTCTTTGCGGCTTCAGGTTTTTGTTGGCGTTCGTACACTTTGCCAAGGCCGATAAAGTATTCTTCTCTTGCCGGGAAAAGGCTGATGGCCTTTTTATAATGGTTGATTGCTTTGCTCAACTTGCCTTCAGCGCGGTAACATTCACCCAAAAGAAAATGAATCTCGTCATTGAAAGTTTCTTCTGCTTCTGCCATCAACAAATACTCTCTAGCCATTTCCAATTTGCCTTCTTTTAAAAGGCACAATCCGATCTTCATCATGGTATCCGGATCTTCATCCTCTTGCCTTTTCATTAAATCTTCCAGGTGACGAAGAGCACGTTTATAGTTTCTGGTATTCAAACACACTTCAGAACAATTGCGGTAAGCCTCGGTGAAGTCTTCATCGATTACCAAAGCAAACTCATACGCTTCAATAGCCAATTCATATTCACATAAGTCCTCGTAAGCATTTGCCAGGTTAAACCAACCCCATGCTGAGTAAGGATGGTGGTCAATCACCTGCTTATGGACACGTACACTTTCTCTTGACTTACCTGTATGGTTGATGCACCAATTCATTTTTACCAGGGTCGTCTGATTTTTTGGATCGTATTCCAATGATTCTTTCAAGCTGGTAAACATTTGTTCCAGGTCTGTTTGCTTTTCATAAATCAAACCTTCATATAGATGAATTAGACTTAGTTCCTGCTTATCAATCGACTCCATTTTGCATTTGCCTAATAATTCCAATGCTTGATCCAACCAGCCCAGTTCAGCATAAACCATAGCACGATGCATATGTACATCTACACAATTCGGCAGAATGGCATCAGCTTTATCAAGCGTTTCCAGGGCGCCGTCCAAACTTCTGGTGTAAAGATTAATATGAATGCGTCTCAACAGGAATTCAGCAGAATAGGGGTATTGTTCTACTGCCAGGTTTATTACTTCAAGTGCATCATCAGTAAGTGATTCTGA
>JAGQWW010000571.1 GCA_020436955.1 Saprospiraceae bacterium
GGATTGATAAAGTCCATATCCCAGGGTTTGGAAGGTTTACCTTTTTCAGTAGTTCCCTGGATTAATTTGGATGAGTTTTGGTGGTTAATTTCAAACCAACTTTCTTTCATGCCTAGCGGTTCAAAAATGTTTTCTTGGATTAAATTTTCCCAGCTACGACCTGTGCTTGTTTCGCAGAAAGTACCCAAAAGCCCGTAGCCAAGGTTGTTATAAGCCCAGGAATTTCCAGGTGAATAATCCAATTCAAAATCCTTTAAATATTTGTACATATGCCTGGTTTTGAAGTACTTATTAGGATTTTTGGGCGCAAAAATCCTGGCTTTCAAATAAGGCAAAGTAAAACTGGAAGGTCCATTGGACAATCCTGATGTATGCGTCAACAAGTGTTTTACCTGAATGGTATGTCCTTGAAAAGAATCTTTTTTCATTGGGAAAGGAAGGAACTTCTGGATGGGATCCTCCGGGCTGATTTTTCCTTTTTCGGAGAGCTTCATCACGAGGGAAGCTGTAAAAACCTTCGTGATAGAACCAATTTCAAATAATTGGTCCTTACAAGGTATGGATTTTATGGTGCCATGTTGGACTTCAAAAGCAAATTTATCCCAGGTTCCATGGTCCAAGACTGCCATTTGAACGATAGTTTGGTCAGGCATACCTGCCAGGTGATTTTCGACCAGGGTTTGGTGAGTGTTTTGGCAGAGGGCAGGGTAGAGCGACCAAAGGTTGATCAGGATTACGATAAACAAAAGTTTGGTTTTCACAGGGTATCTGATTTATAGGTTAGGGTTATTTAGAATTGAATTTCATCCAAGTTAAAAATCTTCCCGAACTTATTTGGAATGGGCGCTTCGATTTGGAGGTTTTCCTCTGTGAAAGGATGTACCAGGCTTATTTTAAATGCATGTAAGTAAAGTCCTTTTCCGTTTAATATTTTTCCCTCCAACCCATAATCTTTATCGCCTAAAATTGGATGCCCGATAGAAGCCAGGTGCTTACGGATTTGATGTCTGCGACCTGTTTTAGGTTCAACCTTTACGAGGTTCAAGTATTCAAATCTGGGAGAGGCTACCGTTGCTAAAATTTTAAAATGACTTAAAGATTCCTTTTCATCAATCGGTGTATCGATGACGCCCTCCTGAGGCATGGGCCCAATTGCAATGGCCAGATAGGTTTTATGGATTGTTTTTTCTTCAAACATTTGATTTAAAAGCCGGATGCCTTCCCTGGTTTTTCCTGCAAGTAATACGCCTGTGGTAGCATAATCGAGGCGATGTACCGGTTGAGGCCTGCAAGCATCGATATGAAGGCTCTTCTTCAAATTTTGTGGAAGACCCCTTGTAATCGTAACAAAACCATTGCCGCTAACCAAAATCCCGGCAGGTTTGTTGATTGCAGCCAGGTAGTCATCCTCAAACAAGACCTCCAATGGCAAAACCAACCTTTTCAAAGTCATGGATTCTGCCGGTAGCTGCAATTCAATAGTCTCACCACCATTGATAAAAGTCCCAGTGGTGCCAACCTTACCATCTACCTGAACCAAATTTTTCTTTATAACCTTCTTCCAGGCAGATTTTGTAGGTGCCTGTTCAAAAATCCCCACACCATACTCCTGGAGTCTGATAGGATGGGGTAGATCGGGTACGTGGTGGAGGGGCATTTGATTGGTCTTTGATTGGCTATTGGCTATTAGCCTTTGGCTATACGTAAACCGTAAATCGTCCCTCGTAAATTCGCTACACCTACATTACTTAGTTCCGCGAGCCTGGCAGTCACCCCCCTTCCCCCCCTCAAGAGGGGCTATTTGTTTGAGGCTTTTTGCTATTCTTGATTCGTAACCCGTAATTGGCAAATTTCTTCATCCTCATTCTTAACTCTTAACTCATG
>JAGQWW010000572.1 GCA_020436955.1 Saprospiraceae bacterium
TAAAAGAAGGTGTTTACAGCACCTCCGGAGGTGTGTATTATATTCAATCTGGCGGAGGTGGGGGTAATTTGGAGGATTTTTCTCCTACCCATCAATCCTTTTCCGGCAAGACCCAACGAGGGCATCATTTTTTAAAAATTGACATTAGCCCTGACAGATTGGATGGGAAAATGATAGATATTGATGGTCGGCTGAAGGATGTATTTTCTATTGAAAAATAGCTTTAAATAGGATCCTGAAATCAAAAACGCTAACATCCCTGAAGTAAAATTTGGTCACAATTGCATAAAAATTCAAACCAATTATGGTTTTGTCGATTGAACCAAGGTGGTGATCATTGATTAAAATGTTATGGCATTATGAAATAGCATTTTCCAATTAAAAGATATCCTAAAAGGTAATTAGGTGTCTCAAAAAGGGTAGATGGTAATTTTCGCCTGCCCTTTTCAACAAATACCCAACTTTTGCGGTTCATTTTGTAGGAGATACAAAGAGTTGATTTTCAATTCATTTCAATTTATTATATTATCTCACGTCAAAGGAGGGGGATATTTCGTTTTTTAGGAATGCCTTCAGTATCACTTTTCTTTTGGCCATCTCCGGTCTAAGCATGCAAGGCATGTATCGTTTGAAAAGGCATCCGCAACCAAATTTTAATGAAACGGATAATTATTAAGTACGGTGGAAACGCTATGCTCAGTAGCGAATTACAACGTCAAATCATCTCAGCCATCGTGGACCTGAAGGAGAAGGGTCACCAATTTATCATTGTACACGGCGGCGGACCCTTCATACAAGCCCAGCTCGAACAGGCTGGCATAGCTTCCGAATTTATTGATGGACATAGAAAAACAACTGCTGCTGCTATGCCGCATGTTGAAATGGCTCTGAAAGGAAAGGTAAATGGGCAACTGGTTTCTCATTTCAACACCTTGCAAAGCAAAGCCCTGGGAATATCAGGGAAAGACGCTCAAGTTGTCCTTGCAGAGCAACGACTCCATGAGTTGAAACACGAAGATGGTACCATTGAAAAAGTTAGCCTTGGACAGGTTGGTGATGTTGTAAGCGTAAATGATGCTTTCCTTTCCCAATTGTTAGAAATGGAAATTACACCGGTTATTGCCTGTATCGGGACCGGCACAGATGGGACTGATTATAATATAAATGCAGACATGATGGCGGGCCATATTGCCGGAGCCATTAAAGCGGACCACTTACTGGTTTTGACAGATATTGATGGATTACGCCTGGATGTAGAAGATCCTGCTACCCATATTTCAAATATTTCAATTGGTGAAGTAAAAAAACTCTTTGGAAATGCTATAAAAGGTGGAATGATTCCTAAAATTGAAGCATGTATAAAAGCCCTGGAGGAAGGTGCCGATGAAGCAACCATTATTAACGGCACCAAACCTGATTTACTAACAGAAAAACTGATAAAAAATAAAAATGTTGGAACAACCATTAAAGCTTAAAACCGACAAATCTCAAGCATTACATCATCAGGATAGAGAAGCCTATCTACCGACTTTTAGAAGGATGCCAATTGCCTTTTCAAAAGGTAAAGGTTGTACACTTTGGGATGTAGATGGCAATAAATACCTGGATGCGCTTTCCGGAATTGCAGTCAACAGCCTTGGCCATGCACATCCTGCGGTAACCAGCGCTATAACAAGAGCTGCTGAAAACCTTATTCATGTTTCCAACTTCTTTGTCACCGAACAACAAGTAGGATTGTCCGGTAGACTTACCAAAGCTTCAGGACTTGAGCATGTCTTTTTTGCAAACAGTGGAACGGAGTCTTTTGAAGGTGCTATAAAAATAGCCAGAAAATATGCCTGGAAAAATGGCCGCGGAGGTACTATTATTTCCATGCACAAT
>JAGQWW010000573.1 GCA_020436955.1 Saprospiraceae bacterium
TCAAGGGAAGAAGGATACTGAAGGCAAATGTTGTAATCGCCGGAGCAAGAATGGCTCACATTTTCGGCTGTAAAATTGTTTTCCGGTACCAGTAAAAATGGCAAAGCAGTAATTACCAGTAAATTGATTAGTACACGCATGGCTTTATGATTGGGTTATTTTGGTAACGCCATTTTTTTTCAGCATGTTCAGTTAAAACTTCCCTTTTAAAAAAGAAGGCCGTTTGACAAATTATGATCAATCTCCGGGTTGATATATCTCACCATGGTTAGTAGTTCACAGGCCTAATTTTGTATCGCCTTTTAACCAAAATACTATTCATGCATACGATTATCGAGCCTTTCCGTATTAAAATGACGGAGCCTATCCATCTTACCACCGCTGAAGAGCGAGTAGAAAAATTAGCTGCAGCACATAACAACGTTTTCCTTTTGGATGCTGATGATGTCATAATTGATTTATTGACAGATAGTGGTACTGGCGCCATGTCAACCAAACAATGGGCCGCCCTTATGATGGGTGATGAATCTTATGCGGGTAGCAAATCCTGGAAGAACTTCAGAAATACGGTTCATAATATCACAGGGATGAAGCATATTTTCCCTACTCACCAGGGAAGAGCAGCAGAAAGTCTGTTGGCCTTGACCAGGGTGAAACCGGGCCATGTGATTCCCAATAATAGTCATTTTGATACAACAAGGGCCAATCTGGAATTTGCCGGAGCGCTGGCACTAAATTTATTGCCGGAGGACGCCTTGGATCCAGCAAAAGAATTGCCTTTTAAAGGTAATATGGATATAGGAAAGTTGGAACAGGTTATCGAACAATATGGGGTAGAGCATATTCCTTTTTGTATGATTACCGTGACCAATAATACAGGTGGGGGACAACCGGTCTCCATGGAGAATATACGTCAGGTAAAAGCGGTTTTGTCCAGGCATAAAATTCCTTTGGTCATTGATGCCTGTCGTTTTGCTGAAAATGCCTATTTCATCCGCGAACGGGAACCGGGGTACAAAGGCAAACCTTTGCTAGAAATTGCGCAGGAATTATTTTCCTATGCAGATGCTGCTACCATGTCTTTGAAAAAAGATGGTTTGGCCAATATTGGTGGATTTTTCGTTTGTCAAAATGATGAGTGGGCGGAAGATTTTAAAAATGCGCTTATCTTAAGAGAAGGATTCCCAACGTATGGAGGATTGGCAGGCCGTGACCTGGAAGTGACTGCCGTAGGTTTGATGGAGGCATTGGAATACGATTACCAGGTGTATAGACATGCAACAGTGGAATACCTCATCCAGAAATTAATTGCTGCGGGTATCCCCGTTATGCGTCCCGGAGGAGGCCATGCGGTCTTCCTTGATGCCAAAGCTTTTTTGCCACATATTCCACCTTTACAATACCCTGGGATTTCATTAGTAAATGCACTCTACCTCGAAGGAGGGATTCGAGCTGTAGAATTAGGTACTGTCATGTTTGGTAAATATGATGAAAACGGACAGGAACAACCTTCCCCACTTGAATTGGTACGATTAGCTTTCCCTAGAAGGGTATATACCCAAAGTCATTTTGATTATTTATATGAGATTATCCTTCAGGTTTGGGAAAAACGCGATCAGTTAAAAGGCTATACAATTACCAAACAACCCCAGTTTTTGCGACACTTTAGTTGTTGGTTTGAGAACATGTAACTAGTAGCTGGTTGCTAGATTCTAGATGCTGGTCGCTGGATGCTGGATGCTGGATGAGGGGGCTCGGGTTTTCGAGGTTCTCGCCGCTATTCAGCGTCCAGTGAAATACTATACAAGCAACCAGCAACTAGCCTCCAGCAACCAGTGACCAGCAACCAGTAACTAGCATCCAGCAATCAGCATCC
>JAGQWW010000574.1 GCA_020436955.1 Saprospiraceae bacterium
GGCACTTTTTCACATGTACAATACATGTTTTGGAAAGCAAGATTAACAATAGTGTCAAAATGTGAAGTCTGTCTAGTGTATTCACTTTTTCTGATCCTTTCGTCCCAATGATTCTTATTAGATTGTTAATCGGTTCTTAGCCTCGTCTTGCTTTGTTATCTTTCGGGCAAAAAGAAAAATATGTTTGCTCGAATTTCCCTTTTATCCTTGCTGATTGCAGTTTCTTCCCTTGTTCAGGCACAGGAAGACCGACTGACCGCAGAAACACTTTGGGCCATGGGCCGGGTTTCTATGGATGATATTTCTCCAGATGGAAAGACTGTCTTATATGGTGTAACGTATTACGATGTCCCTACCAACAAAAGTAACCGCGATCTGTATATCGTGCCGGTTGAAGGTGGCGTAGCAAAGAAAATTACAGCCTTTGAAGGTGGTGAATACAATGGTCAATATCGTCCGGATGGTCAAAAAATAGCTTTTCTCCATGGTGGAAACCTATGGGAAATGAATCCTGATGGCAGTGACCAAAGGAAAGTCTCGGATCTTGAAATGAATGGATTTCAATATTCGCCGGATGGTTCGAAAATGCTTTATATCCAGGATGTAAAATACGGGCAGGCCGCTAATGAAAAATACAAAGACTTACCCCTTACCCAGGCTAAAGTCATTGACGATCTAATGTACCGCCATTGGAGAACCTGGGACGATTTAGCCAACAGTAATATCTTTTACATCAATTATACTGATGGTAAACTAAGCGGTGAAGGCAAGAATATTATGAATGAATCATTTGATTCACCTACCAATCCGTTTGGAGGTATGGAACAAATTACCTGGAGTCCTGATGGTAAAAAAATTGCCTACACCTGTAAAAAATTGAAAGGCAAAGATTATGCAGTTAGCACCAATACTGACATCTACCTATACGATTTGGAAACCGAAACGACAACCAATTTGTCAGAAGGAAACATGGGTTATGATGTAGATCCTGTATTTGATCCTTCCGGTAGATATATCGCCTGGAATAGTATGGAAAGAGACGGATTTGAGGCGGATCGCAATCGTATTATGGTGTACAATTTCAGCACACGTACCAAAAAGGAAATAACAGACGGATTGGATCGCTCTTGCAATGGCCCGCAATGGTCTCAAGATGGCAAAACTGTGTATTGTATAGCCGGGGTTGAGGCTACTTATCAAATTGCAGCTATTGATTTAGCAACCCAAAATTTCCGTTTTTTGACCAAGGGTAATCACAACTACAATGGTTTTGGCGTAGCTGACAACAATACCCTGGTGGGTGCAAAAGTCTCTATGTCAATGCCACAGGATTTATACCGAGTTGATACCAGAGGTAAAGAAACCCAAATCACTTTTGCCAACAAGGACATTTTAGAAAAAACCAAGATGGGTGAGGTGAAAGAAAAATGGGTGAAAACTACCGATGGAAAGGATATGCTGGTTTGGATGATCTATCCACCGGATTTTGACCCAAGTAAAAAATATCCTACTCTTTTATATTGCCAGGGTGGACCGCAATCAGCAGTTAGCCAGTTCTGGTCTTATCGTTGGAACTTCCAAATGATGGCCGCCAACGATTACATTATTGTCGCTCCGAACAGACGCGGACTTCCAACATTTGGGCGGGAATGGAACGATGCCATCAGCCAGGATTGGGGTGGTCAACCGATGAAAGATTATTTGACTGCCATTGATGAAGCTGCCAAAGAGCCTTATGTTGACAAAGATAATCTGGGCGCCGTGGGAGCTAGTTATGGTGGATATTCAGTCTATTGGTTGGCGGGTAATCATGATGGCCGATTCAAAGCTTTCATTTCCCACGACGGGTTATTCAATTTGGAAAGCTGGTA
>JAGQWW010000575.1 GCA_020436955.1 Saprospiraceae bacterium
GTTCAAAAAAAGGCCATCTAATTATAAAAAGCAATTTTATGCTTGAGTTTTTTCCAAAATAGTTTTTAAACATTTGAGCATTTTAAACCTTTCTAAGCAATCGTAAATTGTTGGTTTATGAAAAATTCTCCAATGCTAAAGGTGATTTTAAGACTGGTAGGATTGATTGGAATCTTAATACTTTCCGCTTTCTGGTATGCCCAGGAAAGGTATTCCAATGAGGCCTTGTTGGATCGATATGCGTTGGATGTCGAGCCGGAATGGATAAAATCAAAATGTAGTAGTAAAGAAGTTTTGGATGCATGCAATGCATTTGCCTCTGGCAATTATCAACAGGTGGTTGATTTAACCTTGGATGTTCTGCCCGATAATACTGATTTCATTTACAGTGAATATTTATCCGGCCAGGCTTATTTAAAAACAGAAAGACCTTCCAATGCAATTTTGGCTTTTGAATCAGTAAATGGTTTTGGAAAATCCGAAATGCAGGATAAAGCAAAATGGATGCTGGCTATTTCCTATTTGAGACGAGGAAGGATGGAAGAGGGTAGGGCATTGATTCAAGAATACACTCAGGACAATTCTTTTGAATATCAGCAATCAGCGATTCAGATTTTAGATGATCTTGAAAGTGTGTGGAGGAAATTGCCCCTTTTAAAGTAATTCTCAAAAAAACCAACTCTTATAAAACCAAAGCCAATCTAAGGCGTTTTCACCGTCCAAATTTGATGAAAAATTATAATCCGAAGGAAAATATTTTTTAAAACAGGGTTTTTGCGGGATAAACGATTTTTGTAGAGATGGTATTCGCAAAATTTCTCATGTAAAAAATAAGGACCTGATTTACAATGATTTTACAGATGATGGAAATTTTAAAATTAAATCTATAATATAACAAATTTTGCTCTGTATCATTGACAATCAAGGATTTAAGAGGTACCTTTGCGTTCACATTTCCAAAAAAACGTCTCCCCCATATAGTTAAATTTTTACCCAAAGACATTTTAATAGTATATCCCAGTATGGCTGTGATTTTATGTCCAATTCCCATATCAGGACATAATTGAATGGCGATACGCCCATGAATATTTACATATCCAAAACAAACTATGATGAAGTTCCTGTGGACATTCACTCTGCTTTGTATTGCCTATATGGCAAATGCAAATGCCCCCAGCGACTCGCATCTAACTCACTCTTTTGATGCATTTGAAAATGCTGAGTTCGCAATAGTTAAAAATCGCATGCTTTCCATGGAAAGTATCGTAGATGTTAACTTTGATGCCGAAGTCGAATCTTATGTTAGAGGTTATTTAACCTATGGTCGCCGCGATGCGGAAAGGCTTTTAGAATATGCCGAGATCTATTTTCCCATTATTGAATACCAATTGAACCTGTTCAATTTGCCTGAAGAGTTGAAATACCTTCCGGTGATTGAATCTTCTCTGACTCCTTATGCTGTATCTACAGCGGGGGCTGCCGGATTATGGCAATTGAGAAAGGGTTTGGGTAGTCGTTATGGTTTGGAAATCAATACCTACCTGGATGAGCGTCGTGATCCTTATAAAAGTACTCAGGTGGCTCTCCAGTATCTTTCGAAATTACACGATCGATTTGGCAGCTGGGAATTGGCCCTTGCTGCATACAATTGTGGCCCTACCAAGGTGTCGCAAGCTATCCGTTTGGCGGGTACGACTGATTTTCAGCATTTGAAAAATTTCCTTCCGAAGGAGACCGCAAGATTTATTCCCAGGTTTATTGCTGCCAGCTACTTTATGAAATTCCACGAATTGCACGGCATCACTCCTTCCAACAGGTATGCTGAATTGAAGGATTCCCGCCCGGTTAGTGTTTATCACAAAATTACCTTT
>JAGQWW010000576.1 GCA_020436955.1 Saprospiraceae bacterium
TTTGCACCACTTCCGTTACAGGTTCCGCAATTCACCTGTTTTTTTACTTTGATCTTTTTGGTTACACCGGAAGCTATTTCTTCCAATGTCAATTTAACCTTGATTCTCAAATTAGTACCGCGCTGACCTCGTGCTCCTCCTCTACCACGAGCACTGCCGCCGCCGCCAAAAAAGGATTCGAAAGGTGAGTCGCTTCCAAAGATGTCTCCAAATTGAGAGAAGATATCATCCATAGTCATTCCACCGGATCCACCTCCAAATCCACCATTTCCACTCACACCAGCATGACCAAAACGATCGTATCGCGCTTTTTTATCCGGGTCCTTAAGTACTTCGTATGCTTCTGCTGCTTCTTTAAATTTCTCTTCTGCCTCTTTGTCCCCCGGATTTCTATCCGGGTGAAATTGCATAGCTACCTTTCGGTAAGCCTTTTTGATAGTATCTGCATCAGCACTTTTCGGGACCCCTAATATTTCGTAATAATCTCTTTTTGCCATTTGTATTGCTTACTATTTTCCTACTACCACCTTAGCGTAGCGGATAATTTTGTCATTTAAAAAATAACCCTTTTCAATGGTGTCTATCACCTTTCCTTTCATCTCTGCAGTTGGTGCAGGAATTTCAGTAAATGCTTCGTGGTATTCAGGATCAAATGCTTCTCCTGTAGACTCCATAGGTTTCAATCCGCGACTGCTCAAGATGTTGTACAGCTTGTTATATACAAGCTGAATACCTTCTGGAAATGACTCTTTGCTTCCGT
Organism: Saprospiraceae bacterium; assembly: GCA_020436955.1. Taxonomy (GTDB): domain Bacteria; phylum Bacteroidota; class Bacteroidia; order Chitinophagales; family Saprospiraceae; genus JAGQWW01. The sequence continues at coordinate 761 of JAGQWW010000576.1, forward strand.
CTTGCTCTGCTACTTTCTTGGCACGGTCAAAATCGTCCAACACGGGCAGCAAGGATGACAAGGTGTCTTGCGACGCATTTTTAATCAAATCCAGCTTCTCTTTAATCGTACGCTTCTTATAATTTTCGAATTCGGCAAAAAGACGTAGGTATTTGTCTTTTTGCTCTTGTACTTGTTCCTTCAATGATTCGATATCATTTTGGTCGCCAGCGTTTTCATTGGACATATTTGTCTCATTTTCAGTCATTTCTTCAACTGAAGCGTCAATGTGCTGGTCTTTATCTTTGATGTTTTCTGATTGTTTTTCGCTCACCTTCTTATCGTTTTTATCCGTTTTTTTAAAGGCTTTTGGAATATACCACTTATTGCCCATCAATTTTTTTGCCATGCCAGTTTATTAGTCATTTTGTCAGTTTTACCTGACTTATTGCTTCATTTTTTCCAATAAAGAAGCCATTTGGTCAAAACTTTGGTTGACTGCTATGATTTCTCCATCCGGATTGAGTAGAAACTTAGTCGGAATTTCACGTACTCCGAACAATTGTGCTATTTGATTATCGAAATAAGTCGCATCACAAGTATGGTTCTCCCAGCGCAGATTATCAGCCTGTATGGCTTGTTGCCATCTGTTTTTATCCTTTTCGATTCCGATGCTCAAAATTACTAGACCATTTCCGTTGTAAAGGTCAGCATCTTTATATTGGTTGTAAAATTTTACCAGTTCCGGATTTTCTCTACGGCAAGGTCCACACCAGCTTCCCCAAAAGTCCAGGAGGACAAAACTTCCTTTTTGATCTGACAAAGTAAAGGTGGAGCCATTTATTAATTCCGCAGAAAAATCAGGAGCTTTTTCGCCGGTGATATAATTAGGTTTGAAATAGATGTATTGGCCCGCTTTAAAAAGGAGGATTCCCAGTATCAATATCAAGAGGAAGCGGGTAAACTTATTTATCTTCATTTCGAATTTATTTTGGTATTGAATTCTGACACCACAACCTTTTTGGTATCAAAGTGCTCTTTCAATAAAACCCAACCAATGAAATTGTTTACTTTCCTTGTTATCTGCCTCATTGGAATGACCATATTTCCGGTTATTTCCCACAGTC
>JAGQWW010000577.1 GCA_020436955.1 Saprospiraceae bacterium
TGCCACCTCTGCGGCCCCACCCCAGGGGTTTCCTTCTGCCACAATTACCAGGCTGAACAACTTATCTCTTCTAACTGCTTTACGCAAAATATCAACCAATCGCTCCGGCGAATTACCGTTCTCTGGAATCAAAACAGAACTGGATCCAGAACCAATACCGGTGTTTAAGGCAATCATTCCGGAATTGCGTCCCATCACCTCTACAAAAAACACTCTGTTATGAGAATCGGCAGTATCGCGGATTCGGTCAACTGCCTCAATTGCTGTATTCACTGCTGTATCATACCCAATAGTATAATCTGAGCCGTATAAGTCATTATCAATGGTACCTGGCACACCAATCATAGGAATATCATATTCCTCTGTAAAGATCTTAGCTCCGGTAAAAGTTCCGTTACCTCCAATAGCAATACAAGCATCTATCTCATTGGCAACCAAAGCTTCATGAGCTAAATTTCTACCTTCCGGGGTCATAAATTCCATACTCCGGGCAGTCTTAAGAATGGTGCCTCCTCTATGGATGATATTCCCTACATCACGTCGTTCCAGGCGCTTGATTTTGCCTTTTATCATGCCGTCGTACCCTCCATAAATACCAAAAACATGCAAACCGTGGTAGGCAGCAGTACGAACTACCGCCCTTACAGCAGCATTCATGCCGGGTGCGTCTCCACCTGAGGTAAAAACAGCTATTCTCTTAATATCCTTACTCATAATTTTTTTATTTAGCCAGGTAAAGCTAAACGGTATGAACCGGTCCTTTGTGATATTCCATCAAATGATCGATGGGCTTTTTGATGATTTTGCCCATTTTCAAAGCTCTCTCCTCCATCACTACCTGTAAGATATCGCTAAAATGAAAAGCCACTGATCCGATGAAATGAACAGGCACATGCAAATGCCCTTTGTATTTTTTCACATTTCGATCGACAAATTCAGAAAAGGCTTTATAAACCAGATTTTCAATAAAAAAGTGCTTCTTTTGGTCCGACAGAAAATGGGCAAATGAAGCCAAATATACATTAGGTGCCGGTTGATTGTAAACCCGGTTCAGTATTTCTGATTTTCCTTCCGGAAATTGTGCTTCAAACAACGCTGCTAATTCGGCTGGCATCTCACGGTAGAAATAACTACGCAGTAGCATCTTTCCCAAAAACGAACCACTGCCCTCATCGCCTACCATAAAACCCAGATTGGTTACGTTATCTACAACCGTGGTACCATCATAAGAACAGGAATTGGAACCTGTTCCTAATATGCAGGCTATGCCCGGGTGGTCGCCACAAGTAGCTCTGGCAGCTCCCAACAAATCGTGCTCTACTTCAATGGTCGCATTTGGAAACAATTCTGCTAATGGTTTTTTTATGACCATTTTCAATTCGCTGTCCCAACAGCCGGCACCATAAAAGAAGATATGGTTAACAGCGGTTGCATCAATCCTGGGAAGCAGGTCCTTTGTCAATTCAGATTTAATAAAGTCTTCTTTATGAAAAACCGGATTGAAGCCCATTGTAGAGATGGTACCGTCCGGATGTACCCCATCGGCATATTTCCAATCAGCTTTTGTAGAGCCACTGTCGCAGACTAAAATCATGATTTTAGAGTTCGTTCACCAAATTTCCAATGTCGAAAGTACAAAGGTATTGTAAAAATCACACTAAGCTAAGAAAAATTTAGAAATTTAGTAGGTAACAAAAAAAAGTGCCATCTTTTGTGAAGACGGCACCGCAACATAACCATGAAAATAATTAACCAAACTATCTTGAATTCCGAATTGGAATTTAATATGCTATTTAAGGGGAGGACATGTGGCCAAACCACAAATAATTTTTTTTCATATTTATTTTTTCAAACATTATACCA
>JAGQWW010000578.1 GCA_020436955.1 Saprospiraceae bacterium
TACAAACAACCGGTAAAAAGAGTACCCATCCTTTTGAAATGTAAGCCGGATCGATGATTCCTTCCGGTAGAATTTTTGGCGCGTTCGGCATGGCATCGTACACAATAGCCTTCTCTGGATGGAATCGATCGTAGAGGATTATTTCCTTTTCTTCATCTTCTACAGTTTGGGTCAGGTGGGTATTGCAGATAGCATAATACGGTTTATCCTTATGGAAAAACTCAAATTTATATTTGTAAATAGGATAGGTAACATTGTTAATGGTAATGGAGCCTCCGGTAGCTTCTTTGGAAACCCGTTTTCCTCTAACGTACTCCCCTATTTTCAATAGTTTTAAAAAGTTCCAATTTCCCAGTAGGCTCACAGAAACCAGGATAAGACCAACGATCGGGAAAAGCGCTACAAATAAAACCCAGGAAGAAAATAATCCACGGCGGGTTCCTTCCATTCTCGCTATACTTGGTACATTTCTATTGTATTCGATAGGTACTTCCTGGCCTTCAGAAAATCCACCGCCGGTTTTATAAACATCTGAAAGATGCGTTTCACCGTCTACCTGGTACTGCAGGGTGATTTTATATACCGGAGTTTCATTTTCGCTGGCATTGGTATTTTCTACTGCAAAAATGGTCCCGGTGGTCTCATCCCATTTCCCCCAGGTACCAAGGCTTACCATGGCATGGGAGTTCCAGGCAAAAATCCAAAAGAAGATCATTCCAAATCCGAAAAAGAACCACCCGAATTGTTGTAAAAATCCTCCAAACAAAATAGTTGCCTGAGTAAACCAGTCAATATGACGTGGTGGTAATTCAGCTAAATAACGGTCCTCGGGTTTGAAATTTGAATCCATTTGAAATTGGTAATGGTTGGTAATATGTCGTAATTTGATTTTAAATTTACGAGATTGTGAGCATTAATAAATACAATCGTGCCATATGCCCTTAAAACGCCGAAAATTTTTCACACAAAGCTTCCTGGGACTGGGAGGTTTCCTTGCCGGAAAATACCTTTCCCAACCCACTTCAACTAAAACAACGACAACAAACGGCGCTGTTTTTTCAGGCAAACTTAAACCTCCATTTGTAATTTCTACCTGGGATGCAGGGAAAAAAGCCAATGTCGGGGCATGGAAAGCTTTACAAGCAGGAGGCTCCTCCCTTGATGCCGTTGAAGCAGGTGTAAAAATAACTGAAGAAGATGCTGCCAACCAGACAGTTGGCATTGGCGGACTTCCTGACCGCGACGGTCATGTTACTTTAGATGCTTGCATCATGGATAGCAAAGGCAACGCAGGTTCGGTGTGTTTTATGGAAAATTTCATGCATCCCATTTCTGTCGCACGAAGGGTAATGGAAAAGACACCCCATGTAATGCTTGCGGGCGAAGGCGCAGAACAATTTGCAGCAAAGGAAGGCTTTCCAAAAGTCGACCTGCTTACAGAAAAATCAAAAGAAGACTGGAAAGAGTGGTTGCACACCTCAGAATATAAACCCATCATCAATATCGAAAACCACGATACCATAGGAATGCTTTCCATGGATGACAAAGGTGACATTGCAGGAGCCTGTACTACATCGGGGCTTGCCTATAAAATGCATGGGAGAGTAGGTGATTCGCCCATTATCGGTGCAGGTTTGTATGTCGACAATGAAGTTGGAGCTGCCGTAGCTACCGGATTAGGGGAAGTGGTTTTAAAATCCCTTGGCAGTTTTCTAATCGTTGAACTGATGCGCAATGGATACACACCTGAAGCAGCTTGTAAAGAAGCGTTGGAAAGAATCATGAAGAAATATCCCGGGAAAGAAAACTATCAGGTAGCCTTTCTGGCGATTGCCAAAGATGGCAGTTATGGAGGCTAT
>JAGQWW010000057.1 GCA_020436955.1 Saprospiraceae bacterium
TATCTATCAATATATCTGATGCATGTACTGATTCTGCATTGTTGAATGTTTATTGGGTAGTCGATGCTTATAATGACGGTATTCCTGATTCAGGTCCTCAATATACAGGTACTGGAATGAATACCAGCAATGGCTATCCAATCGGTACACACAAGATCACCTATCTTGTAGAAGACGATTGTGGCAATACAACGGAATGTTCTTTCTTGTTCAAAATATTGGATTGTAAGAGTCCGACCGCAATTTGTAAAAACGGCTTGTCCGTTAGCTTGATGGCAAGCGGAGAGGTAACCTTAAATGCAAATTATTTCGATGGTGGAGTTTCTGACAATTGTAGCCCGGTAGGGGACCTTGTTATTGCTTACTCCGGTGACCCCGCTGATAGTCTTCGCACCTTCAATTGCGACGATATTGGAATCGTATCTGTTTCCATGTGGGTTTTCGATGCTGCCGGTAATGCTTCTAATTGTCAGACTTTCATTGATGTTCAAGATAATATGGGTGCTTGTACCTCCAATAAGGGTACCGTTTCCGGTTCAATAAAAGATCCTTCAGGTTCTAGCGTATCAAATGTAACAGTACAAATTAATGGCAGTGGTTCTGCCCAACAAACAACCGGAAACGATGGTACCTTTACTTTCGACAATTTGGATACAGGTGAAGACTACACTGTAGCTCCATTCAGAAATGATGATCCAAGAAACGGGGTATCAACCATAGATATCGTATTGGTTACAAAACACATCCTGAACGTTCAAAAACTGGATGATCCTTACAAGATTATTGCTGCAGATGTTAACCACAACAACAGTGTAACTACGCTTGACCTGGTTGCTATGCGTAAATTAATCTTACACGTATCAAACGACTTCCCAAATAATACCTCCTGGAGATTTGTTGAAAAGAACTTTGCTTTCCCTGACAGGGATAATCCGTTCAAAACAGCATTCCCGGAAGTATTTAATATCAACGACCTTACAAATACTGAAGTAAAAGCTGACTTTGTCGCCATCAAAGTGGGTGATGTTACAGGCGATGCATTCCCAAATAACTCACTTTCAGTTGGCAACAGAGCTTTCGAAGAAACCACTTACTTACACACATATAACAAGGAAGTTCGCAAAGGCGACCTTGTTTCAATTGCCTTCTATTCGGATAAAAACGAATCTTTAATGGGATGCCAGTTTACGCTTGATTTTGATGCCCATGCATTAACAATGGTGGACCTCAAAACAGGCAGCTGGCTGACCCATGAAAACTTTGGTTTGGTACGCGTTAATGAAGGACTTATCACCTTTAGCTGGAATCAGCAAAGTGATGAAGCCGAGATTGGTACAAAAGCCTGGTTTACGCTACAGTTTGAAGCCAAAGAAAACGGTAAAATCAGCGATTGGCTAAATCTAAGTTCACAACTAACGCGCAGCGAAGCATATGACCAGCAAGGCAATTCCATGAATCTGGAATTAACCTTCAACGATGGTACTTTAGGTAACGAAGGATATAGCCTTTACCAAAACAAGCCAAATCCATTTAGCGAAGGAACAGTAGTTGGTTTTAATCTTCCTGAAAACGCAACAGTTAACCTTACCATTTTTGATGTCAATGGTAAGATGTTGAAAACAATGTCAGGTCAATTTGAAAAAGGATATGGAGAGTTCTCCATCAGCAGCAACGATTTAAGCAATGGTGTTATGTACTATCGATTAGACGCACCAGGATTTACAGATACAAAGAAAATGATAATGGTTGATTCCAAACCATAAGAAATTGGATGTTTAACATCCTCAAGAACTAGTAACTCGGTTTTTTGGGATTGGGTCTCTCCCCGTATTTCGGGGAGGGACGTTTTTTTTTCATAAAAACTAAAATCTACCTTTGCCTCCATGCGTTGTATCCCAAAATTTCATTAATGAGAAAAGTTTTTTGGTGCTGTTTGATAGTAGCGATTCCATTTTTTGGTAAAGCTCAAACTCCACAACCCGAAATTGAAAATCTGGAAACCATCCAAACCCTCGAAGACACCCTGGCAATCCTTTCCTTTGCCATGGTAAATGACTCGACCCCGGTGAAAAGGTTTGCTTCTTGTCAAAAATTTATAAAAACCCTCGTTCAGGCTCTAAAGAACGAGAATTCATTTTATTATCCTTTTGAAAGAATCAGAACAGTAAGTATTATCTATCCTCCCGACAGCACATTTCGGATATTCTCCTGGCAGCTGTATGTCGATATAAATGAATACCACTACTATGGTACCATTCAAATGAATGAACCGGAATTAAAAATGTATCCGCTAATTGACCGTTCAGGCCAGGTAAGCAATCCCGAGTCAGCAATTTTGAAAAAGGACAACTGGTACGGAGCCTTGTACTATAATGTGCTACCCTTCCCCGATTCTTCAGGGCAATATTTACTTTTTGGCTACGACGCCTTTGAATTTTTCAATAAAAGGAAATTCGTAGATGTTCTTTCTTTTAAAACAGGGGAGCCTGTTTTTGGAGCACCGGTATTTGAAAAAGAGGTTAAAAAGGATGAAACCAAAATCGTAGACCGCTTTGTATTGGAATATGGTTCTGATGCCAAAGTAAAGCTCAATTACGATAAATCTTTAAACATGATAGTCTTCGATCACTTGGTACTTATGGCAAGTCCTTACCCCGATCAAGACTTCATGAATGTTCCTGATGGTGATATTGACGGGATGTATTACGAAGATAAAATTTGGAAATTCAAGCCAAGGATCTATGACCAAATCCTGGAAGAACCACCTCGTCCAGCCCCTGTCCTCGACGATAATAAAAAGGATATTTTTGGGAAAGATCAGAAAAACTAAGTGCTGGTTTCTGGATGCTGGAAGGCAAAAGAAAAATGCAGCATTCACGCTGGTACCTTTCTCCGAATTGTACCGCTAATTAAATGGGTCTCCCGACCCATTCCGAACAACAAATTGCGTCTCCCGACCCAGATTATTCCCAATAAAAGAGGGAGATCCGAAATTTCGAATCTCCCTCTTTAAAACCAGTAACCAGAAACTAGTCCCTAGTACCCAGCTTTCCCTAGTCTTTAAATATCTTCGCTAACTCTTGTTCAAGTTGTGGCCCCCTCAATCCTCTGGCAATGATATTTCCTTCAGCATCCAATAATACGGTATGAGGTATACTGCGAACACCGTAGAGTTGAGCAACCTCATTTTGCCATCCCTTCAAATCACTTACATGCTTCCAAACCAGACCATCTTGTTCAATAGCCTGAAGCCATTTATCTTTACTTCTATCAAGGCTCACGCCTAAGATCTCAAACCCTTTATCGTGATATTCTTTATACATTTTTACCACATTCGGGTTTTCTCTTCTACATGGTCCACACCAGGAAGCCCAAAAATCTACCAAGGTCACCTTTCCTTTAAAATCACTCAAGCTTAGCGGAGTACCATCCGGTTGATCACTTGTGAAATCAGGAGCAGATCCACCTGAAACAGTGGCCGTTAAACGAACCAACTTTCCTTTGATAACTGCAGCTTCTTTCGGCATGGTTGCACCATACTTTTCAACAAATTTTTCACCAAACACCTTATAATTTCCATGTTGTGATTGCTCCAGACCGGAAAGCATACCACCTAATGCATATTGATAGGTTCTTGATTCTGCAGGTATCTTCGCCAACAAGTCTTCAAGATATTGTTGATGAAGCGCTTGTGGTAAATTTACCTTTGAAAGTGTAGTAGCATAACTTCTGGTTGCTTCGTACACCCAAGGCAAATGGTTCAAATCCTTATCGTTCCAATCAACTTTTGAAAAATACTCCTTGGCGTAATATTCAATCTCATTAGCATACTTTGCCCCATTATTTTGGAAACTTAAATAAGTATTCAAAGAGAAAATTTTAGCCAGGTAAGGATTTTCCTTTTTTAAAGATTTTAGATAATCCAATTTCCGTTGGTCCAGGTCACCAAATTTATTGGTCAAATCCTTTTTGGCAGTTTCATCATTTCCAGCAATTTGATATTTCCTGGCCAATGCTCCGGTTTCGTTAGCAAAAGCAGTCATTTTAAATTTGAATGCTTCGTAAGACTGGTTTAGTTCAGAGGTAGTGAAGGTTGAACTTCTGAAACCCGTCTTACAGTTTCCTTCCAATCCTACCTCATCTTCACTCCCTATTATAACAGGTTTCAAATCTTGTTCCTTCAATCCAAAGTACAAGAAACGAGGATCAGACTTTTCTACAGTAAAAACAGCCTTATCATCAACTACCGGAGCGGAACCAATCTTGTCAAATCCGACACCATTAAATTCAAACACAAAAAAGGAATCCGTCTTCTCACAATCAGTCATAGAAAAATTGACCTGAACTTCTTTTTTAGCTGTATCAGGTTGTCCATTTCCTATGAGTAAAAAAATCAAACTTAGGATTCCAAAAGAGTAATAATGCAATTGCTTCATATTCAATATTTTCGAATGAACTGCAAAAATAGTCCATCCTTTATGCAAATTCAATTTTGATTATTTAAAGGAACGTTAATGAAGGCCTTTCGTTGCGCTTTATCTGAAATGACTGCCAAATACCACCATTTTCTGTTCCCTTCCTTATCTTGCACAAAAAAAATGCAAACAAACATGAGAAATCTATTTTGGCTTTTAGCCATTGTATTGGTTGGTTTCTCCGTAGGTTGTTCTAACCAGGAAAAACCTGAACCGGAGACTACCGCAGAAGAGGAATTTGTCTGGTCACCGGAAAGTTTCGCGGATAAAAAAATCATACGCTACCAGGTGCCGGGCTTCGAAAAGCTTTCCCTGCAACAAAAGAAACTGGTCTATTACCTGGTTCAATCAGGATTGGCAGGTAGAGACATTATTTACGATCAATTGTATAGACACAATCTTAAGGTTAGAAAAGCACTGGAACATGTGCTGGAAAACTACAATGGAGACAAATCAACAGATGATTGGAAAAATTTGGAACGCTATGCCAAGAATGTATTTTTCTCTAATGGCATTCACCACCACTATTCTTCTGACAAATTTAACCCTGACTTCTCCAGGGAATATTTTGAAGGCTTGTTGAAGGAAACCGGTCATGAATTATCTGATGAAGTCTTAACAGCAATGTTTGATCCTGCAGTGGATAACAAAAGGACCAACTTTGATCCATCTAAAGGATTGGTTAAAGGTTCTTCAGTTAATTTTTACGACCCAGATATCACCGAAGCAGAAGTAGATGCTTTTTATTCCGCAATCCAAAAATCGGACGAAGCCATCGAATATGGACTTAACTCTAAACTGGTTCGTGGAGAAAACGGACAATTAATGGAAAAATCATGGTCCGTTAATGGTATGTACGGCGCTGCCTTAAAAGAAGTGGTTTCATGGTTGGAAAAGGCAGTCGGAGTTGCTGAAAATGAAGCCCAGGCAAATGCGCTGAAACTCCTAATTGAGTATTACAATACCGGCGATTTAAATAAATGGAAAGAATTCAATGTAGCCTGGGTGCAGGCAACAGAAGGTGATATTGACTATATCCACGGATTTGTAGAAGTGTATAATGACCCTAAAGGATACAAAGGTTCCTTTGAAAACATCATTCAAATTAAAGACTTTGATGCTAGTGCACGTATGGAAAAAGTAGCGGCAAGTGCACAATGGTTCGAGGACAATTCTCCTATAATGGATCAGCATAAAAGAGCTGAAGCAACCGGAGTAAGTTACAAAGTTGTTTCTGTAGCCGGTGAGTCAGGCGATGCCAGCCCTTCAACACCAATTGGGGTAAACCTTCCAAATTCTAATCCATTACGTGTAAAATATGGCTCAAAATCAGTGAGTTTGGGTAATATTATCACAGCTTATGCCAATGCTGATGGCCCAGGCTTATTACAAGAATTTGCTTTAAATGATGAGCAAATCAAAAGAGCACAGGACCACGGTCAATTAGCTGGAAAAATTCATACAGCACTACATGAAGTAATTGGACATGCCTCCGGCCAATTGGAACCAGGTGTACCACAACCTGCAACTACCTTAAAAAGCTATTCTTCTCCATTGGAAGAAGCAAGAGCAGACCTGGTAGCTTTGTATTTCATTATGGATTCTACATTGGTTGAAATGGGATTGATGGAAAGCCTGGAAGTAGGGAAAGCAGAATATGAAAGTTACCTACGTAATGGTTTGATGTTACAACTTCGCCGTATAGAACCGGGAAAAAATATCGAACAGGCTCACATGCGTAATCGCCAAATGGTTTCAAATTGGGTATTGGAAAAAGGTAAGGCTGACAATGTGGTTGAAATGATCCAAAAGGATGGAAAAACCTATATCCAAATCAACGATTACATGAAATTACGCGATTTGTTTGGCCAGTTACTGAGAGAAGTTCAGCGTATTAAATCTCAGGGAGATTATGAAGCCGGCAAAAATCTGATCGAAACATACGGAGTACAGGTAAATCAGGATATTCACAAAGAAGTATTGTCAAGGTCAGAAAAACTAAACATACCTCCATATGGTGGATTTATCAATCCTAAATACGTACCAGTAACTGACGATAATGGGGAAATCACCGATATTAAATTAGAATATCCGGACGATTTCTTGCAACAAATGTTGGACTACGGTAAAAATCACAGCTTTCTACCGGTAGAAAATTAATTGTTTGGGAGGGGCAAATATGCAAATCGCCCCTCCCAAATACCATTTACCCATTCCCCTGCTCCACCTATTGACCCATCCCTCGTTTCCCTTTTTTCGTTTCCCCAATGACAGGACCTTAATTTCCTTGACTGTCAAATTCGCTAATCCCGATTTATTGTAGCATTTTCATGTTGTAAATTAGAAAAATGCACAACTGGATTCTCCTGGTCTTTTCGTTTTTGTCACTTTCCCTTCATGCCCAAAATCCCCGTTGCATGGCGGATATTCTTTTGCAAAACACCCTTGCAGATAATCCGGCATTACAGCAAAAATTGGCAAATCAAGAGTTGCTGTTGCAAAGCATCCAAAATAATTATGTAAAACCACGACAGGTTCTCACAATCCCCGTAGTTGTTCACATTTTATATCGTGAACCCGAGGAAAACATATCCGACGAACAGATTTTTTCACAAATCGATGTCCTCAACACAGACTTCAGGGGCTTTAATTGTGAAATTGCATCTATACCTTCCGAATTTAAAGATGTAATCGCTGATACAGAACTTGAGTTTTGTCTCGCCCATATTGACCCAGATGGTAATCCCACCAACGGTATAATAAGAACCCTTACCAACATACCCACCTTTGACCCAAAAGGTACACGGCATTTTTATACCGATGAAGGTGGTTCCAATGCATGGGACACAGAACATTACCTCAATATTTGGGTGGCAAACCTGGGCGGAACTTTGGGCTTTGCTTCTTTTCCGGACCTTAATCCTAATGCTGATGAAGACGGCGTTGTTATAGATTATACAGCCTTTGGTACCATTGGCACTGCTGCTGAACCATACCACTTGGGAAGGACAACTACCCATGAAATAGGACATTATTTTTCCTTGCGCCACCCCTTCCCTGGGCCGGGTGTTCCTGAATGTGTTTTTGATGATGGTATAGAAGACACCCCCATGCAACAACCCAGCTACGGAGGTAGATGTCCGGATTATCCACAGTTTTACTGTGGTACGAGTGATATGTTTATGAATTTCATGAATTACAGTGATGACCCTTGCCTGAATATGTTTACTGAGGGTCAAAAAGCAAGAATGATTGCTGCTCTATTTACCTATCGCGCTGCATTATTAACATCACCAACCTGCTCTAAAGAACCAGGCTCATTCAATGAACTATCACTGGTACTACTGCCGAATCCGGCATCATCCAGCATTCAAATATTTCCACCGGAAAGCAATATTCCAATTGGCTCGCTGAGAATTGCCAATATCGCAGGACAAATAGTCTTCCAGGATAACCAATGGCCTACCCGACTATCAATTGATATTTCTTCCTGGCTCGCAGGTATTTATTTCATTGAATTTTATTGCAATGGCAAAACCTGGAATGCCAAATTGGTCAAAATATAACTTTCTGAAAGGCCGTATAAAACCTTAAATACACCGAGATTTTCACCCCATTGGTCTATTTTGGACCTTATTGCCGAAAATTACCAATTGAAAATACTGAATTCGCAGCCTGATTTTAATATTTTTGGCCATCTGGCACAATGCCCCAATATTTTTGATTTATAATGTACTAATATGAAAAGTTTGAAATGGTTATTCCTGGTTTTGATGGGTAGTACCATGCTAACCAGTTGTTTTGATATACTTGAAGAAGTAACCTACCATAAAGATGGTTCCGGAGAATTCAGGTATGTATTTGATATGAGCGGCTTAAAGCCAATGATGGATATGGTGGCTGCAATGGACACTACCGGTGAAATGAGCATGGACACGCTAAGCTCCCTTTCCCGTGAATTTGCCTCCAAAGTTGATGGGTTGGCAGGTATTTCAAGCATTGAAGAAATCAATGATGAAGATGCTTTCACCTATGGTATCTCATTTAAATTCGCAAACCTGGATGCACTAAATGCCGCAGTTAACCAACTGACAGAGGGGCCCGGCATCGGCTCCGGAGAAGAAGACCTTTTTGGCGGTTCAAAAAAGAAATTTTCACGTCTGGATGCTGGTAAAATAAGTGGACTTTTTGATGAAATCATGGGTGAAGCAGGAGGGGAAAATGCTGAAATGGCAATGATGTTCTTCAAAGATGTTTCTTACACAACAGTGTATCATTTTGATAAAAAAGTGAAGAGCATGTCTAATGATAAAGCTGAACTTTCCGACGACAAAAAGACAGTGACAATGAAATACTATATTTTTGATGAGGAAAGAGGCGGAAAAAATGCTTCTGTTGCCAATACAATTAAACTGAAAGGCGGATTGTTTTAAGGAACTTTCCCTTCACAATGAAAATCGCTTCGAGGGTAATACTTCGAAGCGATTTTCTTATTTTGGGTAAATGCCTTTAAATAAAGGCGAATTGACCACTTTTCTTAACTTTGTGCGTTTTTTCAATTTCGTGCATCTATAGGAGGAATTGATTTGAATAAGAAAGATGGAAAGTTTAAAATCAAAAATTAATCTGGAAAGGCTCCCAAAGCACGTTGCTATTATAATGGATGGCAATGGACGATGGGCTAAAAAACACGGCAAACCGCGTGTTTTTGGTCATCGGAATGGAGTGAAATCAGTGCGCGAAGTAACCGAATGTGCTGCAGAGTTGGGTATCGATTACCTAACCTTGTATGCCTTTTCAACCGAAAATTGGAGTCGGCCCCAGAAAGAGGTGGAAGCCTTAATGCTGCTATTGGTACAAACCCTGCACAATGAGATTTCTACCCTGAATAAAAATAATATCAAACTGCAAGCCATTGGTGATTTAGAAAAATTGCCCGGCAAAACCAGAAAAGCCCTTTTGTCCGGAATTGAACTCACTAAGGACAATACCAGAATGACCCTTGTGTTAGCGTTGAATTATAGTGCAAAATGGGAAATCTTGGAAGCGACTAAAAAGGTTGCAGAAAATGTAAAAAATGGTTCTCTGGGATTGGAGGATATTAACGAAGATGTGTTTTCAAATGCTTTATCTACGAAAAATATTCCTGACCCTGAATTACTTATCAGAACCAGTGGTGAAACAAGATTGAGTAACTTCCTGCTTTGGCAATTAGCTTATGCAGAATTTTACTTTACCGCTGAGTTTTGGCCCGATTTCAAAAAGGAAAGCTTTTATCAAGCTATTCTGGATTACCAAAATCGTGAAAGAAGGTTTGGGAAGACCAGCGAACAATTGGTAACATGACATACAACGTATCGAGACTAAAACCCCTCTTTACAAAACATCACCCATTTTAAAAGAAAGACCTTTAAATCAGCCAATAGAAGATGAGAAAATTGTTGAACGTGCTTTGGATTGTGTTGCCTTTACTTACAGTATCGGCAAATGTGATAGGGCAAACGAGTGATAGCACAGCTATTTTTGACTACTCCGAACCAAAAGAATACGAGATTGGAGGAGTAAAAGTAACAGGCGCAGAATTTAGTGACGATAATGCCATCATCGCCATAGCAGGTTTCAAAGTTGGCGATAAAATCAGAGTACCGGGTCCGGAAACTCAACGTGCATTGAAGTCCCTATGGAAATTAAGCCTGTTTGAAGATGTGCAGATCTATAAGGAAAAGACCCTTGGTGATATCATATTCTTTGAAATTGTAGTGCAGGAAAGACCTCGCCTTTCCAATCATTCCTTCCGTGGTGTTAAAAAATCTTACCACGATGATTTGAACGAAAAAATTGACCGCTTTTTAGTGAAAGGGGGAATCGTTACGGAGAATATCAAAACCAATGCCTCCGAAGCCATCGAAAAGTATTTCCGAGAAAAAGGATTCCTGGATGCTACTGTAACTACAGAAGAGGTTAAAGACGACCGCTTGCAAAACTCCATCCGTTTGGTTTTCAACATTGCTCGTGGCAAAAAGGTGAAAATCCAGAACATCACTTTTGCCGGCAATACGAATGTAAAAGCCAAGAAGCTTCGCAAGCAAATGGAAAATACTAAGCGGAAATTGAAGCTATTCTCAACTTCCCGCTACGTTCGTACTGATTATGAAACCGACAAAAACAGCATTGTAAAATATTACAATACCATAGGTTTTAGAGATGCTAAAATAACTTCTGATTCTATTTGGAGAGAAAGTGATGGAGACTTGCGTATTCATATGAATGTACATGAAGGAAATCGCTATT
>JAGQWW010000579.1 GCA_020436955.1 Saprospiraceae bacterium
CCCTTCTTCCCCTTCGCTGTCAGCATTCAGCGAAGCATAAAAACCGCCTTTGGTATCGTGTAATTCTCTTTCTAAAAATTTGATACTTTCCTTGACCACTTTTTCATACAAAGGATTTGTTTCGATTTGATAGGCATGGCTGTACAATTGTATCATTTGAGCATTATCGTACAGCATTTTTTCAAAATGCGGCACCAACCAAAATTCGTCTGTCGAATAGCGGGAAAATCCACCGCCCAATTGGTCATAAAGCCCACCTAGAGCCATTTTTCCTAGACTAATCCGGGTTGCTTTTTGCACTTGTTCATCCTTTTCAAAATAATTGTAAACCTGCAAAGCTTGCCACAGCGAAGGAAGAGGAAACTTGGGGGCCCCGGTTCGAGTACCTCCATGGTACATATCTGCCTGAATAAGGAATTTATCAACCAGATTTTTAACAGCTGCGGTAGAAAAGGGCGCTTCCGGATTAAAATCGGGCAAGGATTCAGCCACCTCTATACCTTGTTGCAAACGGTCCGCATATTCCAGGAGTTTCTCGGGAGAATTGGCGTATAATTGTTGGAAATAGTCCAGCACTTCCAACCATTGCTTTTTGGGAAAATAAGTACCGGCCCAAACTGGGCGACCATCAGGCAAGGCAAAGACATTGAGGGGCCATCCACAATGACCGTTGCCTGATAACAGACAAGCTGTCATATAAATATCATCTACATCAGGACGTTCTTCCCTGTCAACTTTAATAGACACAAAATTGTCATTCATGAATCGGGCTACTGTTGTATCGGAAAAGGATTGCTTTTCCATCACATGGCACCAATGGCAAGCGGCATAGCCAATGCTTATGACCAGTAATTTGTTTTCTTTTTTTGCTTTTTCGATAGCTTCATCACTCCATGGATACCAGTTGACCGGATTATGGGCATGTTCCAACAAATAAGGTGAAGTGCTATTGATAAGCGCGTTACTATCCCCTTCAGAATTATTATTCTGACAGGAAATAACTAAAGCGATTATTGCGAGATAGTTGAAATAAGTCCTGTACATAAGATTTAGGGCAGGTTCACTTTAAATTAGAATTGCCCTAAATTACAATTCTCACAGGAATTAGAAATTATACGTCAATCCAAAGCGGATATCAATTGGGAGTCGAACTGTATTTTGAGGAGCCAACACATCATAAACAACATAGATTTCATATCCCCAGATATTGCGAGATCCGGAATCGTTGTAACCCAATCCAATATATGCGGCTTCTTTATTGTAGATATAATTGATCCCATCCGGAACATCTACCAGATTTATTTGGTATTCGAAATGTCCAAAAAGCTTAAAATTGGTTTTTGCTCTTAAGAACGGGCCAATACCATAAGAGAAAATATTATAGCTTTCAACAGACTGGGTAAATTGAACCCGGTACAAAACATAGTTGAAATCCAACCTTGGACCTGCTGATAACCAAGGTGTAATTTTATAACCCACCATTGGTGAAACACCAACAAAAAACTGACTCTCAAACTGAGAACCTCCAAACCCTAATCCAAAACCACCACCATACCACAACTTCTCTTTTAAGTCAAAATCACTTTTTTTACTATTCTTTTTACGCTGTGCAACAGCATCATCCGGTAAAGCAACTAAAACGACTAAAACAAGTGTAAGGAGTTTGATGAAGTTTTTCATTTGCGTTTTTTTTGACAAAGGTAAAATTAATTCGTTGACACCCTTTTTTGGATAGAATCTTAAAATAAAATTATGATTAATGGAATTGGATTAACGGAATTGGATTCTCAGGATTGGATTATAGAATTGGATTAACCGGATTGGATTAAATAGGAGAATTCATGAATTTGGATT
>JAGQWW010000580.1 GCA_020436955.1 Saprospiraceae bacterium
AATGCTTTTTACTGCAGAATATTTTGTGAGAAATTTTTACGCCTTTAATTGACATCATCCGCATTCGATTGATTACCAGTGCATTACAAGACTCAAAATGCTTGTTTTAACATCTATTTATTAAAAAGGATAAATTTCCCGCTAATAACAATATATTGAAAATGCTTTTTCTGGCTTGAAATTTTACTTTCCAGGAACTTTTTCTGTTACCTCAGCAGTTGATTAAACAAAAGGAAAAATGAAACTACCTATTAACCCATATTTATATCTCGACACTATCATCAAAGAAGACATTCCTGCTCTTATCAAATGGTGCAATAACGAAGATATTTATGCCAATACTCTGTCTTTTCCAAAATCCTATACGGAAGAGGCCGGTAAAACTTTTTTAAGCATTATTGAAAAAACAGAAAAGGAAAACGGATTTCAGGTAAACTGGGGCATTCGCCTGGAAGAAACCAGCGAGCTGATTGGTTCAATTGGTATTCTAAATTTCACAGGAACACCTATTTATAAAACTGAAATAGGTTATTGGTTGGCCGAACCTTTTAGAAATAAGGGCTGGACTACGGCGGTAGTTAAAACTTTTACTGAAATGATTGTCGAGAAGCACAATTTAATACGTGTATTCGCCCATGTGATGGACCACAACCCTGCTTCTGTAAGAGTATTGGAAAAAGCCGGATATGAGAAGGAAGGACTTTTAAAAAGCAATATCCTGAAGGATGGAAAGGCAATAGATACCTGGTTATTGGCGAGAACCTTTTGAATGCTGTAAGCAGAACGCGGTTTGAGGTGCCCGGTTGGCGGAGCGCGGTAAAAAAATAATGGACACGGATTACGATGTGCAGAAATAGGCAAATTAACATTTAACCTTTATTCGCACTCCGCGATCCGTGTCCCGATTACCTTACTTAATAATTTGCTTACCGAAAGAGTAACCATTATAGTCCATCTCCAGAACATAATTTCCATTTGGCAAAGCGGAAATATTAATCTGGTTGATAACCTCATTCATAATACCGGTTTGAACGATTTTACCGGTTGTATCAACGATTCTAAAGTTGATTTCTTTGCTTGAATTGTATCCTTCCAATCCATTTACCTTTACATTTACCACGTCTGTAGCAGGATTTGGGAATACGTCAACGCTATTAGCCAATTTTTGAAGCTCGATAGCATTCGATGCATTTAGGTCAAGAACAAAGACTGCTCCCATGAAAGTACCCAAGGCATCATCGCCACTGGCTGCGAAAGCAACAGTCTTTCCAGAAGACGATATTACACGACCAAATCCTTCATTCTGATTGGCATCTGGGGAACCAATCTTATTGGTTTCACTCCATGAGTTTCCGTTTTTAGAAAATTCGTAAGCAGAACCAGCGAAAGAACCGAAATCTTCATCTGTTGATGCAGCTGCGATTAGCTTGTCATTCACCAATGCAACTGCTCCACCAAAATTATCGCTTTCATCTCCATCAGAGGCAGTAATTTTTTGAGACTGTGTCCAGGTACTTCCACTTCTTGTAAACAAGTAGGCTGAACCACTATCCATCCCTTTATCATCATCCCAAAGACAACCTACCACTGCTTCGCTGCTATTCATAGATACTCCCACGCCGAATCTATCACTTTGCTGGGTATCGTTACCTACCAATGTACCTTCTAGGGTAAAATCAGTACCGTTCCATTTGTAAATGTAAGCACGGCCTTCACCTTGTACATTACCAACAGCACCTGTTATGAATCTATCCTGATAAACTGCCAACGTACCACCGAAGAATCCGGAAGGAGTTGGATTTGGGCTGGCAATACGGGTTACTCTTGACCAGTTATTGCCACTACGGCGATAA
>JAGQWW010000581.1 GCA_020436955.1 Saprospiraceae bacterium
AATGGGAGATGCTCCATCTTATGAAGGAATGCCGCCTCTTGCAGAAGAAGACAAAAATCTGGTCATGCACATCATGTTACCTATCCTGGGTGGACATCAGTTGATGGGTACGGACGCTCCCGAGTCGATGGGATTTAAATTGAACCAGGGCAACAATGTCCATATCAATCTGGAACCGGACACCAGGGCTGAGACCAAAAGACTTTTTGATGCCCTTTCTGAAGGCGGAACAGTTACTATGGAACTGATGGATATGTTTTGGGGTGATTATTTTGGCTCTTGTGTGGACAAATTTGGCATCCAGTGGATGTTTAATTGCAGAGAAAAGGCATAAAGATGGCAACCCTACAAAAGCAAAAGATAACGCCGTTTTTGTGGTTTGAAAAAGGTGGAAAGGAAGCTGCTACCTATTATTCCGGCATTTTCCCTGATTCCAAGGTATTGTCCTCCACACCTATGGTAACCACCTTCCAATTGTGTGGGCAGCAATTTTCCATATTGGAAGCCGGTCCTCATCATCCTTTCAATGATGCTATTTCCTTTTATGTGCATTGTGTGGATCAAGCAGAAGTGGACTATTATTGGAATACTTTCATCCATGATGGCGGGACAGAATCCATGTGTGGCTGGTTGCAAGACAAATATGGAGTGCGGTGGCAAATCATACCGGATGCATTGATACAATTGACCAATGACACCGATCCAACAAGGGCCAAAAGGGTCATCGATGCCATGTTGAAGATGAGGAAGATAGTGGTTGCTGATTTAGAAGCTGCCTATAACAATCATACGACATAATCTTGTAGATTTATGTTGCAATTACCCGATATCCGGTTAGAAATAACCGGTAAAAAGAAACCCAAACAGGTCATGTCTTACAATTCAAGGAAGGCGGAGATATATCGCACGAACATTGCAGATGAAAACCAGGCACGTCAGCTGAAAGAAAGATTGCTGTCTTTTTTCCCTACGATGCGAATATGTTTCGATTTGGAAGATTGTGATAATATTTTAAAAATTGAATCCACCAATGACCTTGAAAAGGTACAGATTGAAGCACATGCAAAAACGATAGGAATTCATATTCAACCATTAGAAGATTAGTTAAAACCTTAGAAAATGAGTGAAAAAATAACCGTAGATGCTACAGTTCAGGCTGATGCAAAAAGAGTATGGGACTGTTATACCGGTCCTGAACACATCACCCAATGGAATTTTGCTGACCCTTCCTGGCACTGCCCTTCTGCTACCAATGACATGCAAGTTGGAGGCGTTTACAACGCCCGTATGGAAGCCAGAGATGGCAGTTTTGGTTTTGATTTCCATGCGATTTATTCCGAAATCAATCCAGGCAAATCCTTTACTTATGGATTTGGCGATAGAGAAGCAACGGTAGCGTTTGATGACCAGGGCGACCAAACCCATGTTGCCGTAACCTTCGACCCTGAAAATGAAAATCCGCTTGAAATGCAACGCGGTGGCTGGCAAGCGATTTTGAATAATTTTAAAAGTTATGTGGAGGGGAAGTAGGCGTTCGGCTTTTGGTTTTCGGTTTTGGGCCTTAAACCTTATTCCTCCCAGCATGGCCGCCCCCTTTTGGGGGTTGGGGGAATTTGAATTATGATTTTTGGTTTTTGACGTTTGATTTTTGATTTCCTTCTACAATAAACCATATACCTTATACCTTCCAGCATAGCCGCCCCCTTGAGGGGGTTGGGGGGTGATTAGTTAATTTATGGCGGGCTTTTGGCCTTAAGCAAAATCAAAAATCAAGAACCAAAATTCAAAAATCATAATTCAACTCCCCTTCTCTGTTTTCCAAACAAATAAATCTACCCGAATTTCAGCT
>JAGQWW010000582.1 GCA_020436955.1 Saprospiraceae bacterium
CAAAGTACCTGATAAAAAGTCAAATTGATGATAAAAAGTATTACTCCGGTTTTAACCTTTGCTGCGATTATAATAGGACTAATAACCAGCTGTGAATCGCAACCTACTACGATAAATGAAAGTGAATCTACAGCAGTTGCCTACAATGAAAAAGAAGGCCTGGCGATAGTAAGCCAAAACTGTATCTCTTGCCATGCACCTGTTGACAACGCTGAAAAGCCCGTAGCACCTTCTCTAAAGGATATAAAAGCTGCTTATTATTCAGCTGATATTGAGAAAGAAGCTTTTATCTCATCTGTAGCAGCATTTTTAGCCAACCCCAACCCGGAAAAATCGCAAATGCCGGTAGCAGTAGAAGCATTTGGAATCATGCCCAATCTTGGTATGTCCGAGAACCAATACAAATCAGTTGCAGCCTATCTGTACCAATCAAACATAGACGATCCTGCCTGGTATGAAACCGTCTTTTTAAAAGAAAAAGCAGCACTGGAAGCTTCCATGGATACAGCAGCAGTTGATTATCTTGAAAAAGGAATGCAATTGGCCCTGGCAACCAAAGCTGTGCTTGGAAAAAACTTGCTAAACGCCATACAAACCAAAGGAACAGCTGAAGCACTTTCATTTTGCAATACCAGAGCGGAAGTCCTAACAGACAGTATGGCAACCCAGCTGGGAGCCAAAATCAAGAGGGTCTCAGACAAAAACCGGAATCCGGACAATGCCGCTAATGCAATGGAATTGGCCTACATTAACGAAGCAAAAGCAGCCATCGCATCTAGCGGAAAAGCCAAACCTCAAATCCATGAGCTAGGCGACAAAATGATCGGCTACTACCCCATCATGACCAACAATATGTGTTTGCAATGTCATGGAAATACCACCCAAAACATCGATCCTGTTACCAAAGAAAAAATAGCCACCCTCTACCCTGCTGACAAAGCAACCGGCTATGGAGAAAATGAACTGCGTGGAATTTGGGTAGTTGAAATGGAAAATTAGTCTTTGGTCTTTGGTTTGCTGCTACTCGCTAAAGATTAATGTCCTTTTAGTGTGCATGATATAAGATGGAATTTGCCAAGGGCCAATAGCTAATAGCCAAAAGCACTCAAAGATTAAAGACCAAAACCCAAACATTTACCTTATTTTACAAAAGTAAACAGCAACTGATGTCAGCTCCAGGTACATTTGAAACCGAATCAAAAAAACTGGACGATGAATGTAAAATGGCTCTTGCTCTTTTGTTTATTACTGCCTATAGCAGGGAAAAGTCAAACATGTGATATGAAGGTGTATGGGCTGGAAACTTCACCCTATACCTGGCCCTATGCGCACATTACTTTTGACACTTTAAAAGAGGCAAAGACCATAACTGATTTGTATAGCCGCTTTCAAAGTAAATGGGTAGCTACTTATCATAGCGTCAAAATGACCTGTACCTGTGGTGGGAATATCCAAACTGCATTCTCAAAAGATGAAGTATTGACTTCTGAGCAATTACAAATTTTAACGAATGTAACTGAGGCTTGTAACATTCAATTCACCATTGAATATACACCTCGGAATAATTTAAAAGAGAATCCCCGCAAAGAAATGGTCATCGATCTTAGTTTAATTCCCATCTTCGAGGCAAGCTATTCAGGTGGATATTCAGAACTATACAAATGGCTAAAAAGCCAGGGCTTAAAAACTGACTTCCCATACTCCAAGGTACATTTCACGATATCTCCAACCGGAAATGTTTCCAACCTAACGGTAATCGAACTTTCGGGCGATCCCTTATTCGAAAAAGAACTGCCATCAGCACTAGCTAAAACCAAGTGGACCCCAGCCAGAGAGGGTTCAGGAATT
>JAGQWW010000583.1 GCA_020436955.1 Saprospiraceae bacterium
ATTGCGCCCTGCTTTTTCATAAAGGTGCCTTGTTAAATGACCCGTATGATTGGTTGGTACAACAAACTGAAAATGTACAAGCTGCCAGGCAACTTCGCTTTGAATCGTTGGAGGAAATCCAGGAAAAAGCATCCGTAATTAGTGAATACATTCAAAATGCAATTGAGGTTGAGAAGGCAGGATTGGAAGTACAAATGAAAAAAACCTCAGAATACCAGGTGCCGGAAGAATTGACAGAAGCATGGAAAGCAGATGCAGGTTTCGAAAGGGCCTTTAATGCATTGACGCCGGGTAGACAACGAGGATATTTATTGTATTTTTCGCAGGCAAAACAATCGAATACCCGTAAAAATCGGATTGAAAAATACCGTGACCAAATCATGGAAGGCAAAGGCCTAAATGATTAAAAAACAAGCCATTTATTACCATGATGAATCCTGAAATAGATAATTACCTGGCCGAAGGATGTGGTCGTTGTCCACTTGGAGGTACACCTGAATGTAAGGTCCACAAATGGACAGCACAATTGGAACAACTTCGCCGCATTGTATTGGATTGTGGATTGACAGAAGAACGTAAATGGGGCGTCCCATGCTATACCTTTCAAGGAAAAAACATCTTGATAGTAAGTGCTTTCAAGGACTTTTGCTCCGTCAACTTTTTCAAAGGGGTACTCCTTGCTGACGAGCAAAACCTGCTGGTATCTCCAGGTCCAAATTCACAATCTGCCAGGTACTTCCCCTTTACTGAAACTAAGACTATTTTGGAATTGGAAGACACTATCCGGTCCTATGTTTTTGAAGCAATTGAAGTTGAAAAGGCTGGTTTACAAGTGAGTTTCAAAGCAAAAGAGAACCTTGAATATCCTGAAGAATTATCAGCCAAACTAGAAGAAGATCCCGTTTTCAAAGAAGCATTTGAGGCACTAACTCCTGGAAGACAAAGAAGTTATGTCCTTCACATAGCTGCTGCCAAACAACCAGCGACAAGAGTTAGCCGGGTCGAAAAGAGCATCTCAAAAGTGATGGAAGGAAAAGGATGGAATGAGTATTGAGGGGAGATGGGGGAATGGATGAATAGGTGAATAGGTGAAATTAATTTCTGTAGGTCAAGTGCATGCCCTTGACCTACAGTAAACATAAAACCCCAAAGAATAGAAATATTGACAATAATATTTGTCTTACAAAAATGATTAATTTCGCCAAAAGCCAACAGCTAAAAGCCAAAAGCCGAAAAGACCAATGAGCCACCTCCAACTACTCCTCTTCATACTTCTAATAACCGGCTGTGCAACTGCGCAGGAGGATGTGATTTATTTTTCCAAAACCGGGATGACTGAAAAGGATAGTGTCGCTTATTTTTTTCACGGTGATGATGGGTCAGTAGGTAGCTCCGGTTGGTTTGATTATAATGGTGGAAAAAAGGAAACCATGAGTCCTTCCGGTCAGCATGTGACTTTGTTGAGGAGAGCGAAATTGGCCGATGGAAGTAAAGGTGGATTGGAGATTATGACCTGGAGGAACCTTTCAGGAGGAAGTGAGGTGGAATTTCCAGAATTCTCCGAAAAGGCTTATCAAGCACCCATAGAAGTGCAATATACTTTTGGTAATTGTGAAGGAATCTCTGAGGCAGTGTATTGTGGCAATATGAACGAGCGCCTAGGTGTTAAGATGAACGATAATGGTAATTTAAGTATTGGCTCTAAGGTCTCACCAGCAGATAAAGGGGTCTTATTTTTAAAAGAAGGTAATCCAGCTGAATGGAAGTACTTAAAAACCCATCCTAATGCTGGCGCTGGTGGCATGATTGATTGTAAATTATTGGAAACAGGTGT
>JAGQWW010000584.1 GCA_020436955.1 Saprospiraceae bacterium
AAGGAAAAAGAAATTATTTGAGGTTTGTCAAAAGAAAATCAAAAAACTTGGTGCTCATCTTGAAAAAAATCCCCTGCGGGATAGCCAATTCCTTTTACATCAAATTCAACTCAATGAAGAATCTGACAGGGTAGTGGCCGAACAAGGTAAATTACCTTCCGACCCGAACCTGGAGGACAAACAGACCTATTTAGAACAATATTTCCTTGCTGAAAAACTAAAGGACGGTTGTGAGATTTTGCTTAGAAATAAAATCCTCCGAAAGAAAACCGAAGGCATCTTAGGGCATATTGTATTTGATGAACTCACCCAAAATTCTGAAAAATACCTGGACCAACCTGCCATTAGCCTCTATTGGACCTTATTTCGAATGATTGATGAAGACTCCGAAGACTTTTATTTCAAGGCACTTGATATGATCCAGCAATCAGACAGGGAATTTTCATTTTCAGAACAGGAAAACGTATTCAACTACCTTTTAAATTTCTGTATTGGAAAAGTAAACAGGGGAGTCACCAGCTTTCTTAGAGAGTTGTTCAATTTGCAAAAACTCCTTTTGGAGAAAGAGATTTTATTTTCTGATGGTTATCTAAATGAGTGGCATTATAAAAACATCGTCACCATTGGCTCGAGGCTAAAAGAAACGGACTGGGTAAGGAAATTCATTGAAGACTATAAAGGCAAACTTCATCCCAGCATCGCTGACAATGCCTACAGTTATAACCTTGCCTATCTCTATTACACGATGAATCAACTGGACAAAGTTCAATCCCTACTGTTAACCGTGGAATACACAGATCCAAGGTATAATCTGGACGCCAAAACACTATTATTGAGAACTTATTTTGACCTGGAAGAGAATGAAGCACTGTTCTCTTTGGTAGATGCTTTCAGACAACTTATCAAGCGAAACAAGGTCATCTCCGATGCCTCTAAACATGGATATGCCAACCTATTTAAACTAACCAGAAAGGCAGCAAAAATAAGATATGATATTGGCTACAAAACGCAGGAAAAACTAAAAGAGGAACTAGAGAAACTAAAGCAGGAAATCACAAGAAAAGGGGTAGTCTTTAACAAACAATGGCTCCAATCTAAGATTGAAGCCATTGAGGAGTTACTGCAAACATAAATTATTACACCAGCGTTTCTTCTCCATCCCTGATTACTATCGGTTCATCGCCGGTACAATCAAGAATGGTTGAGGGTGTATCTCCTCCCAAACCACCATCAATAATCAGGTCAACCCGCTTTTCATAAAGCTCTTTGATATCCATTGGGTCGACAAAAAATTCGTTATCGATATCTTTGAGGGTTGTGCTAAAAATAGGCCTTCCGAGTGTCTCCACTATAGCCTGACTGATAGGATGTTCCGGTATACGTACTCCAATCGTTTTCTTTTTATTTTTAAATGATTTCGGCACGTCTTTTCCGGCCTTAAAAATAAAGGTTATTGGTCCCGGTGAATTGGCCTTCAGCACCTTAAAGTATTCATTATCAATTTGATGCGCAAATTGTGCGACCATTTTTATATCCTGGCAAATAAATGTTAGATTTGCCTTGGTTGGGTCAATTCTTCTTAACCTGCAAAGGTCGTCAACGGCTTTGTGTTGTTCAATATCACAAGCCAGGGCATACACACTGTCAGTAGGGTAGATGATTACTCCACCATTTTTCAAAACTTCTACTGCCTGGTTGATTTTTCTTTGATCCGGGTTGTCCGGATGAATAGTTAGAATCATATCTTTCATTTTCAAAGTGAATAAGAGAACTTTAAATTTAACGGCATAAATACCATAAA
>JAGQWW010000585.1 GCA_020436955.1 Saprospiraceae bacterium
CAAGATAAATGGTCCGTTCGCGAGTTGGAAAAGCAAATCCAGCTTTATACACTTAGTAAAAAGCCTGCTGGGAAAAGTGGCCAAAGTGAACTACCCTCAGACTATAAAGCAGTTGAGGACCGGTTCAGAAAAGTGTTCGGGATTAAAAAATTACAGTTAAAATTGAAAGCTGACGGCAAGGGACAGTTGATTATTCCGTTTAGTTCCACAAGTGAATTAAACAGGCTGCTAGATGTAGCTGAAGGTGAGGAATAAACTACTAAACCATGAAAATACTGTCTGCTGTTGTCGACCGCTGGCCCATTTTATTTTGGACCTTTGTATTTGCCCTTTCCACTATCAATGCCATCGGATATAACGCACCCATTCTAATGGGTCTTTTTATCATCGCTTCTGCACTGTGGTATTATTGGGGGACAGTCGTCATAAAAGCATTCGGTTTTATCACTTTTCTGATATCCCTTTACGGAAGTCTTGCGTTTTTATCGGACCTTAGCCACATCCAACAACTAAGCCTTCAACCACTATGGTTTATTTTTGCGGGAGGGTCCTTGGTGGCGCTTGGATTTTGGTCCAGTATAAAGATGGCCGATATGCAAAACAACTCGGAGACACCTGTAGAATGATAAGACATTTAATTTCAACTTTTTTTCTTCTTTTCTCCTTTTGTCTTTTGTTGCCAATAGCAACAGATGCGCAGGTGCCTGATTCTACAACGGAAAATAGAAAGCGTTTAAAGTTGTCAAATGCTCCGACAACTGATAGCTTGAAAGTTATAGTAGAAGTAAAAGATCCGGAAGACTCGGCTATGATGCAAAAGAAAAGAACCCCCAAGGTCTTCAAATCTATCAATCACTATTTCAAGGATGGATATCCCGATCCGGGGAAAGCAGCTTTGTTTTCACTCTTTCCGGGTGGTGGACAGCTTTACAATAAGAAGTTGGCTTATGTGAAGATTCCGATTATCTATGGTGGGTTGACATGGTTAGTCATCCTGGCAAAAGATAATACCGACATTTATAATGGATTCGAAACGGCTTATCTGGCTGAACTAGCCGGAGAAGAACATGAATACTCTGATCGAAATATACCTGCAGCTACCCTCAAACAATACAGGGATATTTATGACAAGAGGAGACAGCAAACCTATATCGCTATTGGAGCAGTGTATGCACTTAGCATTGTAGAAGCATACGTGACCGCGCACTTGCTTAATTTCGATGTAGATGAAGATTTGTCTTTCCGAATCAAACCTTCCTTCCAATCTTTTGGAAATGGCCAAAACGTAGGGTCAATAGGCGTCCAAATCGAATTTTAGGCTTCTTTTCGCTTCAAAAGTGCCATAAAAAAGCCATCAAAACCCTCTTCATACGGGAGGATTGTCTCCTGTTTTTCCAATTCAAAATCCGGATGATTGTTTAGGAATTTTTCAACCTGCTCCTCATTTTCAGCCGGCAAGATGCTACAAGTGGCATACACCATTTTACCGCCCGGTTTTACCATTTTGCTGTAATCCTCGATAATTGCCGCCTGGGTTTGTTGAACTTCAGCCAGAAATTCCGGTGTCAGCTTCCATTTGGTGTCTGGATTCCTTCTGATAACGCCCAGGCCGGTACAAGGGACGTCCAACAACAAGCGGTCCGCCGATTTTTCCTGCCTTTTAATGATTTTCGAACTTTCAATCACCTTGGTTTGGATGGTGTATGCTTTTGCCCTTTTGGCTCTCTTACTCAGCTCTTTCAATTTCCAATCCTCCGTATCCATGGAAATTATATTGCCTTTGTTTTCCAT
>JAGQWW010000586.1 GCA_020436955.1 Saprospiraceae bacterium
CAAGATTGATCATGGCTTGATAAGCTTATAATTCTTGTACTCCCCCGGCAGCCAGCCCGTGAATCGCTCGATCCAACTTTTTAAACGGTCTTTAAAGCGAAGGCTATTATAAGATATGTCATAATCGAACTCCCAGTTTTTGCGATCCAGGCGATCTTTTAACTCCCTGGGATGATCACCTTCAAATTTTGAAAGGGCATCTATCTGGCTGTAATCAAACGATTCCGCTTTCGCTACATTTTGCTCTACCCATGCATCTGAATGCCACAATTTATGAAAAGAAGCATTTTTGGCCTGCATAGCCCTTGGGTCTCTGACCCAGCCATAATGATATACTTTCCCTCCTGAAGGAACGACCTGCAATTTCTCATTGTTACCTTTTCGAAAGCCCTGGGCATCGCGGTAAGAATAAATGTCCTTTCTTTTTCTGACTACACGCACCTCCTTTCTATACCATCGATAGGAAGTACCGATATAGTCGTAAGAACCGTAAAAATGAAGGTAGTCAAATAGCAATCCTTCTACTTTTGGATTGTCTTGGTGCGCCTCCATGGTGGCTTTTATGGATGGCAGATATTTTTCATGAATGGCTTCGTCACCCTGGATGTAAAAACACCAATCAACATCGTCCGAAATGGCTGCATAAGCTTTATCGGTTTCAACAGCCAGCACTCGACCCCCTTCACGAAGACTATCATCCCAGACCGTTTCAATAATACGGATGCGGGGATCCTGTATGGCTTGAATCAACTGCAGGGTATTGTCATCTGATTTGCCGACAGCTACTACAAATTCATCGCAAAGAGGCAAGATCGATTTTATTGCTTCGACTATTGGATAATCAAACTGGACGGCATTTCGAATGAATGTAAACCCCGCTACCTTCATGAAGTGATGGATTCAAATTTTAAAAAATAGTGCTGATTTGCTTTCCATACATTGCAATCAGACTTTATACATGAAAAACACTTACCTTTGCAAACCAAATTTTATTTCGCATGTCACAGGAAGTATTCGCAAAAGTAAAAGATCTAATTAAGGACATTGAAAATGCCCGCCCAAAGGTAGCAGAAGAATTGGAGGCTTTCCGTATCAAGTACCTTGGTTCTAAGAATATTTTGAAGCCTTTGATGGGTGAAATTCGCAATATTCCTAATGAACTGAAAAAGGAATACGGTCAGTTGGTGAATGAAGCAAAGACCATTGCTGAAGGAAAATTTCAGGAATTGCAGGAGCAACTGGAAGCGGCAAAAGACCAAAATGATGGAGCCGGCATTGACCTGACTGCCCCTGGTGTTCCAACCGAACTGGGAAGTCGCCACCCAATTGCCATTACCATGAATAAAATCATCCAGATTTTTGAAAGGATTGGGTTTGTGGTAGCAGATGACAGGGAAATCGAAGACGATTGGCACAATTTCACTGCCATGAATACGCCAGAGACCACCCTGCCAGAGACATGCAGGACACATATTATTTGAAGGATAGTACAGAAATGTTGTTGCGTACCCACACCTCATCTGTACAGGCAAGGGTAATGAAACACCAGCAGCCACCTATTCGAATCATTGCACCGGGCCGCGTATACAGAAATGAAACCATTTCAGCACGTTCCCATGCGCAGTTTCACCAGGTGGAAGGTTTGTACGTTGACGAAAACGTATCCTTTGCTGATTTGAAACAGACTTTGTTGTATTTCGCAAAGGAAATGTACGGTGCCAATGTAAACATACGTTTGCGCCCATCATTCTTCCCGTTTACG